>JBBSTP010000129.1:0-6213 GCA_038235795.1 Lysobacterales bacterium
CTGTTCAGTTCGGGGCCAAATACGATACGCCACCGAAAAACGAACAGCAATTCTCTTGAAATCAATAAGTTACCGAAGCGAGCCCGCGTCGTTGCTGGCGATTCGAATCGTCACTTTTTGCACCGAAATCAAGTGGACCCCGAAGAAAGAGGAGCTGAGCGGCTTGTTCAAGAAGCGCATCGCCAGGGCGGGACAGGGCAAAAGCGGCGGTTTTCGTACGCTGGTCGCCACCAACCGCGGCGACCGCTGGGTGATCGTGTTCGGCTTCTCAAAGAACGTCCGCGCCAACGTCGACAAGGACGAGCAGGAGGCTCTGAGGAAACTGCCTGAGCAATTGCTTGGGCTTCCTTCTGAGTCCAGTGAGCAAGGCCGAGACAGCCGGCGAACTGATCAAGGTGGAATGTAATGCGAAAGACAAAGTCAGCGATTCTTCAAGCCGTCCACGAGACGGCAAGCGGACTCCACGCAGCCGGCGTCATGGACCAAGTGACCCTACGGGAATTTGACCGCCTTTGCCTGCCGCCGGTGGAGCCGCTGCAGCCGCTTGAGATCAAGCGTATTCGCGAAGGCACGCAGGTCAGTCAAGCGGTGTTTGCCGCCTTCCTGAACACAAGCGTCTCTACAGTCCAAAAATGGGAAGTCGGCCAAAAACGCCCGACCGGCACCGCCCTGAAGCTGCTGTACTTGGTGCAGAAAAAGGGCCTTGCGATCGTTGCTTGAAGCGTGCTGAGTGCTGGCCGGGCTTGAACGCGCGCGCTGCAGCGCGGGTGCTCCTGTCGAAGGAAGACCGGTGTCGTCGGTGCAGGTACAGCGCGTAGCCCCGCTGCGCCAGCCCGCTAAACGCCGAATTGAAAGAATGAATACGAAGGGACTTCCCGCTTTGCCGGCGACGGCATCGAGTGCCAAGATTGAAATTGTCGAGAAGTCAATCTGCAACCTTTGCAAAGGAGAAGTCCCATGAGTGAGATTACCCGAGTCGGCGTCGATTTGGCCAAGCAGGTCATCCAGGTCCACGCCGTCGATGCCGCCGGCCAGCGCGTCACTGGCCGAGCGTTGCCCCGCGCCAAGTTCTTGGCCTGGTGCGCGCAGTTGCCGTCGGGCTGCACGGTGGCCATGGAAGCGTGCTCAGGCGCTCACCACTGGGCGCGACAGTTAGCGGCGCTGGGCTTGGACGCGCGCATCATGGCCGGCCATTTGGTCGCGCCCTATCGCAGCCAGGGCAAGAGCGGCAAGAACGACGCCAACGATGCCGCTGCCCTCTGCGAAGCCGCCTCTCGCCCCACCATGCACTTCGTGCCCATCAAAAGCGTTCAGCAGCAAAGTCTCCTGTGCATCCACCGGTTGCGCGAGGGCTTCAAGGCCGAGCGCACCGCGTGCATCAACCGCATCCGCGGCCTCTTGGCCGAGTTCGGGCTGGTGTTTGCGCAAAAACCTGCCGTACTGCGCGAAGCCTTGCCCGACGCCATCGAAGACGCTGGCAACGAGCTGGGCGGCCTGGCACGGCTGGCGCTCGAGCGCGCCTGGGGCCAGTGGCAAGAGCTCGATGCGCATCTGACCTGGTGCGATGAGCGCATCGCCGCCCACCTCAAGGCCGACGAGCAGGCGCGTCAGGCCCAGCAGCTGATCGGCGTGGGGCCGGTCACGGCTTCGGCGGTGGTGGCCACCGTGGGCGACTTCGGCCAGTTCAAGACCGGCGCGCAGTTCGGCGCCTGGTTGGGGCTGGTGCAGCGGCAAAACTCTAGCGGCGGCAAGACCCACCTGGGGCGCATCACCAAACGCGGCGATACGTACTTGCGCACGCTGCTGATTCAAGGTGCCAAGTCGGCCGTCATGACGGCGCACCGACGACAAGACCCGATCTCGCAGTGGGCGCACGCCTTGCGCGAGAAGCTGGGCTGGCAAAAGGCGGTGGTGGCGCTGGCCAACAAGAATGCGCGGATTCTGTGGGCGGTGTTCGTGCGCGGCAAGGCTTTCGATGCGCATCATGTGAGCGTGATGCCGCTGCCGATGATCGCCGCTGCTTGAAACGGCGAAGAACAGTTGTTGATCGATTGATTTCCCTGCGCAGACGTGAAGCCAGAAGATGCAGCCAACAGGTCAGACCGGCGGCGGGCAAGCTCGACTAACCCTTTGTGGCGCCGCGACAGCGGTAACGACCACGGGCAATGAATGGAGCCCCGCCGAGCGGTTCGTATCTGGGTCCGCACCCACGCGATTCTCACGAGTCCCTGGTGCAACAAGGCCGTCTGTAGATGTGCAGTCTGTTCCTCGTTTGCTCGCCACTTGGCGATTCACAACTGCGGCAGGGAATACCGTAACCAAGAGGGAAAGAAAAATTATTCGATTGCCGCTTGAGTAATTGGGAAGTCCCTGTAGACAACTAGACTAGACTAGGGGAAACGCCAATCAGATCGTCAACGTCGCCCAGTCTTCACGTTGCGCCCAAACGACCAAACTCACAGCAATTCAAGCTCGCTCACCGGAGGGACACGACAGGCTGGCGATCCGCTTGTGCAATGGGTCAGCAGCATGATGTCTACCACTAACGGCCGGTTCTCAGGCAGGGTCATCCGGCGAACGCCTGTGGTCCGCGCGGCTTGAAGCGTCGGCGGCATTTCTGTAATCAAGTGCGGCGCCGATGAACGCGGCATGAACGAAGGTCTGCGGAAAGTTGCCCAGCATTTTTCCCGACGCCGGATCGGCTTCCTCGGCGAACAAGCCGAGATCGTTGCCATAAGCGAGCGCCGCTTCGAGAATCCGCCGTGCCCGCGTCAGATCGTCGCGCATGATCCAATACTGGGCGACCCAGAAAGTTGCGGCCAGGAAGGCGCCTTCGCGCTCGGGACCGGGCTGTTCGAGATGACGCCAGTACAAATCGTCCCGCGCATAGTCCCGCTCGAGCACTCGCAGCGTGGCCACCATTGGCGCCGACTTCGCATCGATGTAGCCCCAGACCGGATAGAGCACCGCCGAAACGTCGACCGCCTCGCTGCCCACGAAAGCCCGATAGGCCCCTTCGGAGTTGATGCAATGCCGCGTGACGTAATCGTCGATCTCGTCGGCCGCAGCGCGCCATTTTTTCGCTTGCGATCCATCCTCCGCGCAGTCGGCGATATATCGCAGGCCGCAAGACGCGATCACCTTGCCGGTGGTGAATTGCCGCTGCACCGACTCTTCCCAGATGCCGTAATCCGGCTCGCGCCAGTGATCGGCCACGTAGTCGGCAATCAGCCGCACGGTCTCCCAGTGTTCGCGGGTTTCATGGTGTGTGTAGATCAGGTGCGCCGCCAGCAGAACGTTACCGAATCCGTCAAGCTGCCATTGACGGCTGGCGCCGTTGCCGATGCGCACCGGGCGGCTGTGCGCGTAGCCTTTCAGGCTCAATTGCGACTCATCCGGCGGGCGCCGCAGGTCCAGCGACAGGAAGGGGGGCAGCAACGGCTCGCCGGCGTCGTCGCTGCGCGCTCCGCAGATGAAAGCCAGGAAACGGCGCTCATCCACGCCCCGGCTGCCGGCGCGTACGAGCGCGCCCACGATCATGGCCGCGTCGCGCAACCAGACATAGCGGTAATCGTAATTGCGCTGTCCGCCCTCGACCTCGGGTAGCGAGGTGGTGGCGGCCGCGATGATGCCGCCGTTCGGAGCGTAGGTCATCAGGCGCAAGGCACGAATCGACTGCGCGACCTGCTTCTCGAACGGCCCGTAATACTTGATTTCCGAGGCGATGCCGCGCCATTCGGCCAGAGTTTGTTCGAGCCAGTATCGAAGTTGCGCATGACCGGGCGTGGGCATCGGCGCGTCGGCCAGAACGAGCCATCCCGGTTCGCCCGCCGGCAGTTCCAGCCGAATCGCGCCGTGCCCGATCTCCAGGCGACCGGACGCGTAAAGCCAGTGCCGGCCCTGGATGCAAACGGTTTGACCGTCCAGACTGAGTGCGACTGCCGCCCTGCCATAGTCGGGCGCCGGCTTCAGGGTCATCGCGACGGCACGCGGCGCGGGCGAGAACAGGCGGCAGATCCCGCGTGGGCAACCATCGCCCATCGGCATCCAGTCGGTCACCGTCAATGCCTGGCCTTCGATGTCGAAGCGGCTTTCCAGCACCCCGCTGTCTTCCAGGTAAGCGCGGCCGCGTGCTGAGCCGGCCGGCAGCTCGATCTTCCACGTTCCACCCTCCTGTGCGTCGAGCAGCGAGGCGAACAGGGAAGGGCTGTCGAACCTGCCGGGGCAATACCAGACGATCGATCCGTCGGCAGCCAGCATGGCCACAGTGCGGCGATCGCCGATGATGGCGAGGTCGCGTATGGCGGGTTCATTGACAGCCATGACTCGCAAGCTCTCGGTGCTGTGCACTGGCGTCGCCCTAAGCGCCCTGGCCCTGATAGAGCATGAGCGCACCGTCAACGAAGATCGTGGTTCCGTGGATGTAGCGGGCGCGCGGCGCGGCCAGGAAGACGGCCACGTCCGCAATTTCTTCGGGCCGGGCCGCACGCTTCATCGGTATCGACTGCACCTGCTTTTCCCGCACTTTGGGATCGTCGAGCGCCGACTGATTCATCGACGTCAGCACCATGCCCGGTGCGATATTGTTGACGTTGATGTTCTTTTCGGCCAGCTCGAGTGCAAGGGTGGTGGTCAGATTGCGCAAGCCGCCCTTGGAAACGTCGTAGCCGGCCGCTCCGGCGCGTGGAATCTCCTGGTGTACGCTGGTGATGTTGATGATGCAGCCATGCTTGTCGCTCCCGTCCAGGCCGCGGATGAACTGCTGGCAGGTATAGAACGGCCCATAAAGATTGGTGCGGATGATGTCGTCCCAGTGCTCCAGGCTCATGTCCTTCACATGCTTGCCTGCCGCGTCGATGCCGGCATCGTTGACCAGGATGGTGGGAGTCCCCAGGTGTTGGCGGATTTCGTCGAACCAGCTCGCAACCCGCCGCGGGTCGCGAACGTCCAGCTGCGCCACATAGGCACGCCTGCCCGCTGCGCGCACCTCGCGCTCGGTGTGCTGGGCGCCTTCCCTGTCATGCATATACGTTATGGCCACATCGGCGCCTTCGCGGGCGAAAGCGATGGCCGTGGCCTGCCCGATGCCGGAATCCGATCCGGTCACGACCGCGATTTCGTTTTTCAGCGACATTGAATCCATGGAAATTCTCCTGTTCTCGTGAGGGCTGCGGTGACGGGAGCCCGACACGATACCTGATTTCAGTTGCCGAGCCCGGCGACTGCGCGCCACGCAACCACCGTAAACTCAGTCCTCGGTCTCAAGCCGCTTGAGATGCAAGGCACAAGATGAATCAAGATGTGACCCACCCGCCGTTGAGCATCGACGTGCTGGCGCGACGGACGCGCTTGAGCGCGTCGGCGATTCGGCATTACGAAGCGGTCGGCCTGGTTCCCGCGGCGCTGCGCGGACCGCGCGGCTGTCGGCTCTAGGGGGACCACTCAGAAAACGGATCGCAAAGTACGCTAAGCCGCGGATATGCCGCGGTGGCACAGGAAGTCCGCGAAACCCCGGAAACTTCGTCTTTCGGTGGCGATGCTGAAGTGCCGTTCAATCACGTCGGAGTGAGGATCCGCGATGCAGCCGACAGTGGGCCAAGGGCCGAGACCGTTGCCTTGCCGTAGCTGGCCAAAAGATCCCCTATTGGTAAAGCCCAAGGTGACGAAGACCAATCCGGATGGCGATGTCACCGTTAGATGTGGAATTTCGCTGCCCAAGGCGTAGAGTGAACCTCAGACTCGCCAGGAGGTTGCAGTGAACGCCGAGACATTCAATGGATTGATGCAGGAGGTATCTCGACTGACCCTGCGCCAGCGGGCACTGCTCAAAAAGCGGATTGATGAGGTAGACGGTCAGGCGCAAGGCCTCGCTGTGATTGAGTCGCAAAGCGCGAGCCAGCCGCGCTGCTGTCCGCACTGCCAGAGCGCGGAGCTGGCCCTGCATGGTCAGGTCAACGGCCTGCAGCGCTATCGCTGCCAAGTATGCCGTCGCACCTTCAACGCCTTGACAGGAACGGCGCTGGCGCGGTTGCGCAAGAAAGAAAAATGGCTCGGTTTCAGCGGCGCACTGGCCGCGTCCCAGCCGCTTCGCCCGGCGGCGGCCACGCTGGGGGTGCATCGCAACACCGCGCTGCGCTGGCGCCATCGCTTTCTCACCGGCCTCAAGGCAGACCGAACGACAACGCTGCAAGGCATCACCGAGGCCGATGAGAC
>JBBSTP010000130.1:0-6168 GCA_038235795.1 Lysobacterales bacterium
GGCCCAGGGCCGCTGCAAGTGCGCGCTTCTTGTTCTCATCCATGGTGTTGGTCCTCAAGGTGGATTATTCGATTAGTTGCTGGTCTGGAAGCAGGTTAAGCGGGACGAGTCGCACGGGCTGCGACTTCGCGCGCCGTGCATCAACGATGGCAGTGGGCGGCGTAGGGGGGCATCGGGAAATCCCTTATTGACGACTGGGGCGATGCCGGCAATACGCACGCGTGGTTCCTGCTCATGCGTTGGGCCGCACCAGGCCGCAATACAAGCCTTCAATCGCGAAGTCCTGGCCGGGCCGGACTTCGATCGGAGAATAGTCCGGGTTGCGTGGCAGCAGGCGAATGCGTCCCTGTCCGATCTTCAGCAGCTTGACCGTGATTTCTTCGTCGATCCGTGCGATCACGACTTGCCCGTTGCGCGCATCGGAGGTGCGGTGCACGCCGATCAGGTCACCGTCGAAGATGCCTTCGTCGCGCATCGAATCGCCCTTGACCCTTAGCAGGTAATCCGGCGCCGGCGAAAAGAACGTGCGGTCCATCAGCACGACCTGCTCGGAACCGATGTCGGCACCGATTGGCACGCCAGCCGCAACCTGCCCCAGCACTGGCAGGCGCAAGACGTCGTCATTGGCGGAAAACTCCAATTGCCTGGGCGAGTCCGGGGACTGCAGCAGACGCAGGCCGCGGGCGCGACCGGGCGTACGCTCGACCACGCCGGCAGCTTCCAGCGCTTCAAGGTGGTACTGCGCGGCACGCACCCCGCTGAAACCAAAGGCACGTGCAATTTCCGTCTGTGACGGCGGTACACCTTCGGCCTCGATGCGATCAGCGATGAAGGAGTGGATGGCGCGCTGGGTGTCGGTCAGGTTCATGGTTAGTAGTATTACTACTAACGCAATTCGGAGTCAACGCCTGATGGCATCTTTACCCGCTACCCGACCAGTTGGTGCTCCAATCCGCGCAGGGCCGTCGCGACAGTCTGCCGGCGCACCGCATCGCGACCACCTTCAAACAGGAACACCTCTGCGCGCGGATAACCGCCGCGACACTTCCAGGCGATCCACACGGTACCAACCGGCTTGTCCTCGATGCCGCCACCCGGGCCTGCGATGCCAGTCACCGCGACTGCAATCGTGGCGCCCGAATGCACCAGCGCACCGGATACCATTTCCACCACCGTCTCGCGACTGACCGCGCCGTGGATCTCCAGGGTCTGCGGCTGCACGCCAAGCAGGCCCTGCTTGGCTTCATAGCTGTAGGCCACCAGGCCGCAGTCAAACCAGCCCGACGAGCCGGCGACATCGGTCACTGCCTTGGCAATCCAGCCACCGGTGCAGCTTTCGGCGGTGACCAGCATCTGTCGTGCGGCGAGTAGGCGAGTTCCGATGGCCTGCGCCAAGGCATCGAGTTCGATATCGGTTGAAACAATCATCCGCAGTCCGCGCTGGTCACTGCGTGCGTTGTAGCGCATGCCGGCACAAAACAAAACCGGCCCGCAAAGCGGGCCGGTTCGGCAGTTCGGACAATCCGGCTCATGCTGCGGGTCGGTGATGTTGCGAGATCGCTTAGAAGCGCTTGCGGAATGTGACGCCGTAGGTTGCCGGGGCGCCCAGGAACGCGTTGTAGGTATTCAGCGGATCAGCGGCGGTGTGCTGGGCATTCGGCAGCGGGGTACCGACCGCCTGCAGTGGTCCGTCGAAGCCAACCTGGACGTAGTCGGTGTCGAAGATGTTCAGCGCCCACAATTCAATGGACCAGCTGCGATCGCTCGGCCCCACGCCGAGACGCGCATTGACCACGGTATAGGCGTCTTGCTGCTTCTCGACGTCAAGGTCGGAACCCGTGTTGAATTCCGACATGTACTTGGCGCCGATGTTGAAGCGGGCGAGCACGCCTGCCGAAAGACCCCATTCGTAGGTCAGCGCGGCGGACGCCGACAGTTCAGGCGCGAAGCTGACCTGGCTACCCGGAAGCTTGTACAACGCCCCAATCGAAGGACACGCAGCCGACGTCTCGCCCGGCCCGACAAAGTCGCATCCGGGGATGGTATTTCCGTTCTCGGTCTTTGCGTAGGTGACGCCACCCTGCAGCATCAACCCTTCGATCGCGGCAGTCTTCCACAGGATCTCGGTGTCCACGCCACGCGAGGTCACCTTCGGGATCGACCGCACCACGAAGCTGGTACCCAGGAAGCTGTTGAGCTGGAAATCGCTGAACGTCTGGTGGAACAGGGTGGCATTGAGCAGCAGGTTTCCGCCGGCCCATGTGGTCTTGGTGCCAAGCTCGTAGCTGTCAACGAATTCACCGGGGAACGAGGTGTCATTGACCGGCGTGATGCCCGCCCCCGCGCTGGACAAGCCGTTCGCCGATTGCACCCGATCCAGGTTGAAACCGCCAGCCTTGTAGCCGCGAGCGGCCGAGGCATACGTCATCACGTTAGGATTCCAGCGATAGGCCGCCTTCAGCGTGCCGGTCCATTCCGACTCGTCACGTTCCTGGTGCGTGTTGCGGCCATTGTGCAAGGCGTTCGCCCACGGCAGGCACATGAAGCCAAGCAACTGTGGCGCTACTGCCGGCACCAGCGAATTAAGTACCGCCGCTTGGGTTGCCGGTGGCAGCAACGCAAAGTTGTTGATGCGGGCCGCCAGCGCGGCGCTTACCCGTGCCGCCGGGTTCGCCAACGCGCTTCCACAGCCGATACTGCCGTTGGGATTGCTGTACAGCGAGTCAAGCTTCTTGTCTTCCTGGGTGTAGCGCAGCCCCAGTGTCAGGTCGAGGACTTCGGTGGCGTGCCAGGTATTGTTGGTGAACAGTGCAACGCTTTTGGCATTCTGCTTGTAGTGGTCGAGTGCGCCCAAGCCCGTGTAGTTGGTGCCGTAGGGCTTGCCGCTCACTTGCGACAGGAAGATCGCAGGATTGGCCTGGTTGACGGTCAACCCCAAGGGCTTGATGCCGGCAGCCACGGAGGCAAGCACGTTCTGCCCGACCAGGGTCGACAGGTACGGCTCATAAGCCGATCCGAACCGGTAGGACTCGTTGCGGTCCAGGTCCTCGTCGGCATAGAACATCCCGACCATCCAGTCCACCGTTTCGGTGGCACCGGTCAGCCTGAATTCCTGGCTGAACTGCTTGAAGCCAGCGAACGACTCGTCCTTGGTGCCTTGGCGATACAGGATATCGGCAGCGGAGTAGTCGAAATCCAGGCCATTGACCACGCCCCAGTCCCGCGCGGCGGTAATGGATGTCAAGGTTGCGTTGCCCAACCACGGCGTGGACCAGTTCGCTTGCGCGCTGACGCCCTTGTCCTCGATCTTCTGTGTGGTGTCGCGGTTGCTGTAGGCGACCCGCGCGAACGGGTCGGCGACGGGCGCAAGGCCCGAACCTCCGGCAAGCGCATCAATGAGTGGCGACGGGGCGCCGCGAACCAAGGTCACTGCCGTGCAGCAGTTCTCATCGCGCTTGGTGTAGTCGGCGCTGAAGTTGATGTCAAGGGTATCGCTGGGCGTGAACAGCCACTGCGCGCGGACCGAATGGAAATCCTGGTCGTAATCCCCGCGATTGGTGCGCGGGCCTGCGCCGGTGCGCACGTCCATGAAGCCGTCGCGCGAGCGCTTGGCGGCATAGATGCGGAAGGCATTGTTATCGCCCACCGGCATGTTGAACGAGCCCGAGATCCCGACCGCACCCGGGGTACCGAGCGTCAGTTCGAAATCTCCGCTGCGCACGAAGCTCGGCCGCTGGGTGATGATGTTGATCACGCCGGCGGAGGTGTTCTTTCCGAACACGGTGCCCTGCGGGCCCTTGAGCACCTCGATTCGTTCCAGCTCGCCAAGGTCGCCGAAGCCCACGCTGTTACGCGGGCGGTAAACCCCATCGATCACCACGCCAACCGAGGATTCCAGGCCCACGTTGTCGCCCACCGTGCCGATGCCGCGGATGCGCGCGGTGGTGATCGCCTCGCTCTGGGTGCTGGTCACGGTCAGGCCGGGCACCAGCACCTGCAGGTCCTTGATATCGCGTACGCCAGCGTCCTGCAGCGCCTCCTGCGACAGCACGTTGATTACGATCGGGACGTCCTGCAAGGCCTCTTCGCGCTTCTGCGCGGTGACCACGATGGTGTCAAGGGTCTTGGCATCTTCCTTCCGGTCCTGCCGGCCGGCGTCCTGGGCGAGAACGGGCATGGCGCTCATCGACATGATCGCTGCTATCAGCGCGAGTGCCAGCGGCTTGTGTTGCAGTTGCTTGGGTTGCATGTTTTTCCCCCTCGAGATGGACATAAAAAATCAAAGATCACCGCATGCGCGGAACCATCGTTCAATGTGCGCGCGCCACGTGGGGTTGGGATCGCGAGCGCAGTTTTTGGCCACGTTCACGAAAATCTAACACACAACCGCACGCCTGCGTATGCGATGTTGAAGGCAGGCCCACGAGACCGGATCGGGCACACTGGACGTCCGTTTCCAGCGCAGCCTCTGATGTCCAGCGAGCAGCACACGCCCCTGATGCGCCAGTTTTTTACTGCCAAGGCGGAGCACCCGGATGTGCTGCTGTTCTTCCGCATGGGCGACTTCTACGAGTTGTTCCATGACGACGCGCGCAAGGCAGCAAAGCTGCTCGACATCACCCTGACCCAGCGCGGCAGTTCGGCAGGTCAACCGATCCCGATGGCCGGCGTGCCG
This sequence comes from Lysobacterales bacterium, assembly GCA_038235795.1. Classification (GTDB taxonomy): domain Bacteria; phylum Pseudomonadota; class Gammaproteobacteria; order Xanthomonadales; family Xanthomonadaceae; genus Thermomonas. The sequence continues at coordinate 4,676 of JBBSTP010000130.1, forward strand.
CACCATGCCGCCGAAGGTTATCTGGCAAGGCTGGTTGCCCTCGGCGAATCGGTGGCGATTTGCGAACAAATTGGCGACCCGGCCACCAGCAAGGGACTGGTCGAACGCAAGGTGGTGCGCATCGTCACCCCCGGCACGGTCACCGACGACGCCCTGCTGGACGAGCGCCGCGACACCCTGTTGCTGGCGATCAGTCGCGGCAGGACGGGATATGGCCTGGCCTGGGCCGACCTTGCCAGTGGCCGCCTGAGCGCCAACGAAGCCGACGGCGACGATGCGCTGGAGGCCGAACTTGCGCGCCTGCAGCCCGCGGAAGTGTTGATCGCCGACGAGGAAGGCTGGTTGCCCGCGGTGCTGGAGGCGCGCGGCCTGCGTCGGCGGGCGCCGTGGCTGTTCGATGCCGACAGCGGTCGCCGCCAGCTGCTTCAGTTCTTCGCGGTGCATGACCTGTCTGTCTTCGGCATTGAAGACAAACCGAGAGCGATTGCAGCCGCCGCCGCGCTGCTGGGCTACATCGAGGAAACCCAGAAGCAGCGCCTGCCGCACCTGCGCGCAATTGCGCTGGAACAATCCGATGACGCGATCGCGATGAATGCGGCGACGCGCCGCCACCTGGAACTGGACACGCGCGTAGACGGCGACATCAAGGCGACCCTGCTCGGCGTGCTCGACTCCACCATCACCCCGATGGGCGGGCGTTTGCTGCGGCGCTGGCTGCACCGGCCGTTGCGCGACCGCCGCGTGCTCGGCGAACGCCATCATGCGGTGGCGACCCTGATCGATGCGCGCGCTGACGAGTCCTTGCGCGATGCGTTCCGCGCGCTCGGTGACCTGGAGCGCATCCTCACACGAATCGCCCTGCGCAGCGCACGCCCGCGCGACCTGTCGACCTTGCGCGATGGCTTGTCTATGCTCCCGGCCCTTCGCGAAAACTTGACGCCGCTCGACTCGCCACGCCTGCAGGCGTTGGCCGCTGAACTCGGCGAGCACGAACTCGACGCCCACTTGTTGCGCACTGCTGTGGTCGAGCAGCCGCCCGTGGTTGCTCGCGACGGCGGCGTCATCGCCGAGGGCTACGACGCCGAGCTCGATGAACTCCGAGATCTGTCCAGCAATGCCGACCAGTTCCTGATCGATCTTGAAACACGCGAACGCGCGTCCACCGGCATCGCCACCCTCAAGGTCGGCTACAACCGCGTGCATGGCTATTTCCTCGAGATCAGCAAGGGGCAAAGCCAGAAGGCCCCAGTGCACTACACCCGGCGGCAGACCCTGACCGGCGCCGAACGCTACATCACCGAGGAATTGAAGGGCTTCGAGGACAAGGTGCTGTCGGCGCGCGAACGTGCGCTGACGCGCGAGAAGCTGTTGTACGAAGGCCTGCTGGATGCGTTGAACGAATCACTCGAACCACTGCGCCACTGCGCCGCGGCGCTCAGCGAACTCGACGTGCTGGCCGGCTTCGCGGAACGCGCGCAAACGCTGGACTGGAA
>JBBSTP010000131.1:0-6127 GCA_038235795.1 Lysobacterales bacterium
CCCGCTGGGCAGCTGCACAATGAAGCTCAATGCCACCGCCGAGATGATCCCGGTGACGTGGCCGGAGTTCGGCAACATCCATCCGTTCGCACCGGCCGCGCAGGTGCAGGGTTACAAGGAATTGATCGAAGGTCTGGAAGCCATGCTGGTGGAGTGCACTGGCTATGACGCGGTCAGCCTGCAGCCGAATTCGGGCGCGCAGGGCGAATATGCCGGCCTGCTCGCGATCCGTGCGTATCACGCGTCGCGCGGAGAGACCCAACGTGACATCTGCCTGATTCCGGAATCCGCGCACGGCACCAATCCGGCTTCTGCACAGATGTGCGGCATGCAGGTCGTGGTGACCAAGTGCGATGCCAACGGCAACGTGGATGTCGAAGACATCCGCCGCAATGCGGAGAAATACAGCGACCGCCTGGCCGCATTGATGATCACCTATCCGTCCACGCATGGCGTATTCGAGGAGGACGTGGTCGAGATCTGCGAGATCGTCCACAAGCACGGCGGCCAGGTCTACACCGATGGCGCCAACATGAACGCGCTGGTCGGCGTGGCCAAGCCAGGCAAGTGGGGTTCGGACGTGAGCCATCTCAACCTGCACAAGACCTTCTGCATTCCGCATGGCGGCGGCGGCCCGGGTGTCGGCCCATGCGCGGTCAAGGCGCACCTGGCGCCATTCCTGCCGAAGGCACTGGCGGCCGATACGTTTGCGACCGAGGGCGTGGGCGCCGGCAACATGGTCAGCGCCGCGACCTATGGATCCGCGTCAATCCTGCCGATCAGCTGGATGTACATCACCCTGATGGGCACCACCGGCCTGCGCAAGGCAACCCAGGTCGCGATGCTCAACGCCAACTACATCGCCAAGCGCCTGGCACCGCACTACCCCACCCTTTACACCGGCCGTAATGGCCTGGTCGCGCACGAATGCATCCTCGACCTGCGTCCGCTGGAAAAGCTCAGCGGTATTTCAGCGGAAGACGTGGCCAAGCGGCTGATCGATTTCGGCTTCCACGCGCCGACGCTGAGCTTCCCGGTTGCCGGCACGCTGATGGTGGAACCGACCGAGTCCGAGTCCCTGCATGAGCTCGACCGCTTCATCGACGCGATGATCCAGATCCGCGACGAAATCCGCATGGTCGAGCGCGGCGAACTGGACCGCGAAGACAACCCGCTCAAGCACGCGCCGCATACCGCCACGCAAGCCGCCGCCGCCGAATGGACGCATGCCTACAGCCGCGAGCTGGCGGTGTTCCCGCTGGCCACGTTGCGCCAGCAGAAGTACTGGCCGCCGGTGGCCCGCGTTGACAACGTCCATGGCGACAAGAACGTGTTCTGCAGCTGCATACCGATCGGTGATTTCCAGGACGAACCGGAAGCCTTCAGCGAGCCGATGGCGGTGTAGAGTTGGCGGCCATCGCTGCCTGGGGCCGCACCCGGAATACCACGCTCATGCGCAGGCCTACTGGGCGCGTGGTCTTGGCGATGCCATGTTCGTGCGTGTGCTGGCTGGCGTGGCTCATCACCAGCAGGCTGCCGTGAGCAAGGGGAATGTCGATGGCATCGCGGTGGTCACGCTGCGAACGGATGCGCATGCTCCGGGTATGCCCCAGCGACACCAAGGCGATCGGCTGTCCGGGCACCAGCATGTGGAACTTGTCGTGGTGCATCGCTACGCTATCGTGGCCGTTGCGGTACAGGTTCATGCCGACCGCGTTGAACGGCGCCTGGATCTGTCTCTGGAGGATGGTGCGCATTGCCTGCAGCGGTAACACGTGTGGCGGCTCGTGCGCGTCCAGCCGGTAGCTGGCGGTGAGCCGCGGCACATCGACCTCGCGGTCGTACATCATCCGCCGCTGCGCGGTCCACGCTGCGTGCGCCAGCAATTCCGCGAACCAGGTGTCAGCGGTGGCGGCATCCACCCACGCCGGCCGGTAGTACACCCCTCCCTGCACGTCATCGAGCAGTTGCAGCGGCGCCGCGTCGAACAGTCCTGGCATGGTCACCACGGCCTCAATGGAAGTCCCGCGAGCCGACCTGCAGTCCACCCAGCAGGCTGCTGAGGTCCTCCAGATCATTCGCGATCAGGTGGCGCACGCCATCGACCTGTTCCCAGCGTCCGCGCACTGCGAGCAACCGTGATCCCAGCAGCGCCTTGCGCCTGCGCTGGGCCACATGTGGCCACACGATCACGTTGACCATGCCGTGCTCGTCTTCCAGGGTCACGAAGATGGTGCCGCTGGCGGTCTGTGGTTGCTGTCGCTGGGTGACGATGCCGGCCGTCGCCACGGCACGGCCATGCGGCACCTCTTGCAGTTCCAGCGAACAGCGCAGGCGCATGCCGCGCAGGCGTTCGCGCAGCAGCGACAGTGGATGCGCCTGCAGGCTGAGGCCGGTGGCGCGGTAATCGGACAGCACCTCCTCACCGATCATGGGTGACGGCAAAACGACATCCTCTTCCGCGGGGCTGCCCGGGAGCAGTGGCCGTTGCCGTTCGATGCCCGCCACCTGCCAGCGCGCGACATGCCGATGGCCGGCCAGCGTGTGCAATGCGCCGGCTTCGGCCAGGGCCGTGCGCGCCTTGCCATCCAGGCCAGTGCGTTGGCACAGGTCGGCCACGTCGCGGAAGGCGCGCTCGCCACGCGTCCGCACGATGCCATCGGCAACGGCTTGCGACAGGCCGGCCACATTGCGCAGGCCCAGGCGGATGTCGGGCTGCCGGCCGGCATCGCCTGCCGTCGCTGGCACGCCGCCGAGCAAGGTGTTGTCCCAGTCGCTGTGGACCACGTCCACCGGCAGGAATTCCACGCGCGCGCGCGCGCCCTGCCCGCGCCGCGCGTCCTGCATGATCTGGCTGGTGGAATAGAAGCCCATCGGCTGCGCGTTGAGCAGGCCGCAAGCGAATGCCGCCGGCTCGTGCCGCTTGAGCCAGCAACTGATGTTGACCAGCTTGGCGAACGAAGCGGCGTGACTCTGCGGAAACCCGTACGAACCGAAGCCTTTGATCTGCTCGAAAATTTGCTCGATAAAGCCTTCTGCATAACCCTTCGCCTGCATCAGTCTGCGGATGCGCGCGCGATGCGGCTGCATGTCACCGCCATGGCGCCATGCCGCCATGGATCGCCGCAGATGGTCCGCCTCGGCCGGGCTGTAGCCGGCATGGATCACCAGTTCCATCACCTGCTCCTGGAACAGCGGTACGCCCAGGGTCGGGCCCAGGATCTCCTTGATGCCTGCCGAGGGATAAGTCACCGCCTCCTGTCCCTGCCGCCGGCGCAGGTAGGGATGCACCATGCCGCCCTGGATCGGTCCCGGTCGTACGATCGCCACCTGCACCACCAGGTCGTAGAAACACGCAGGCTTCAAGCGCGGCAGCATCGACATCTGCGCGCGCGATTCGATCTGGAACACGCCCACGGTATCGGCGGCCTGGATCATCGCGAAGGTCTCGGGATCATCGTTGGGGATCTGCGCCAGGTCGATCACATGACCGCGATGGCGGGTGACCAGGTCCACCGCCTTGCGGATGCAGGTCAGCATGCCCAGCGCCAGGCAATCGACCTTGAGCAGTCCCAGCGATTCCAGGTCGTCTTTTTCCCACTGGATAATGGTGCGATCCGGCATCGCCGCGTTCTCCACCGGCACCAGGTGCCACAGCGGCGCATCGGAAATCACGAACCCGCCGACATGCTGCGACAGGTGCCGCGGCCGCCCGCACAAGGCCTGGGTCACCGCCATCACCCGCGAAACCAGTGGGCTGTCGATGTCGAAGCCGGCTTCCTGCAGGCGCATCGCCATCGGCGTGGCGCCATTGCCGCGACCATGGCAATCGGCCAGCAGGGCGATCTGGTCGGGCGGCAACCCGAACGCCTTGCCCACGTCGCGCACCGCGCTACGGCCGCGATAGCGGATCACGGTCGCGGCCAGTGCGGCGCGGCTGCGGCCGTACTTGGCATACACGTACTGCAGCACGTCCTCGCGGCGTTCGTGTTCGAAATCCACGTCGATGTCGGGCGGCTCGTTGCGCGCCTCGGACAGGAAGCGCGCCATCAGCAGCCGGCTTTCGGCCGGATTGACTACCGTGATCCCGAGCGCATAGCAGACCGCGGAATTGGCCGCCGAGCCGCGCCCCTGGCAGAGGATTCCCTGCGCGCGGGCGAAACGAACGATGTCCTCCACGGTCAGGAAGAACGCCTCGTATTGCAGCTTCGCGATCAGCGCCAGCTCGTCGTCGATCTGCGCCACGACCTGCGCCGGCACCCCGTCCGGCCAGCGCTGGCACATGCCGGTTTCGGTCAGTGCGCGCAGGTGGCTGGCAGGTGTCTGCCCCACTGGCACTAATTCCTTAGGGTATTGATATTTCACCTGCGCCATCGAGAACGTGCAGCGCCTGGCCAGGTCCACCGTCGCCTGCAACAGCGCGTGCCCGCCTTCCGCGGATGCGTGGATGTTGCCCAGCGCGCGCCGCGTGCGCAGGTGGTGCTCGCCGTTGCGGAACAGGTGCGCGCCACAATCGGCCAGCGGCAGGCCATGGCGGATCGCGGTCACCGTGTCCTGCAGCATGCGTTGCCGGCGCAGCGCCATGTGCACGTCGCCGGCGGCGAGCGGCACCAGTTGCAAGGCATCGGCCAGCGCCAGCAACTGCGCAAGCCGCGCCGCATCGTCGCGTTCGCGATGCAGCTCGATCGCAAGATGCGCGCGATCCCCGAATATGTCCCGCAGCCAGGCACCCTCGCCGGCATCCGGCACGGCGCCCGGCAGCCACAACGCGAACAGGCCGTCGATGCCGTCGCCAGCGGCTTGCGTTTGCACGTCCGCGCGCGACAACCGGTACTCGCCCTTGGACGCTGCGCGGCGTGCACCGGTGATCAACTGGCACAGCCGTGCATAGCCGGCCAGGTGCTCGACCAGCAGCACCATCCGCATGCCATCGACCAAACGGAATTCGGCGCCGACCACCAACGGCACGCCAGTCAGTTTCGACGCATCGTAGGCGCGCACGATCCCGGCCAGAGAACATTCATCGGTGATTGCGAGCGCCGCATAGCCGCACTGCGCGGCGCGTTCGAACAGCTCCTCGGCGCTCGCGGCGCCACGCAGGAACGAGAAATCCGACAGGCAATGCAATTCGGCGTAGGCCGGCCACGCATCGGTCAGCTCATGGTCGGCATCGTCATTGGCGGCATCGCGCAGGCGCTGCGCCATGCGCACGATGCGTGGCACGTGGCTGCCCGGCATGTCGCTGCGAACGTCTTCGCGGCTGGCGTCGTCAATACTCATGCAACGTGCTCATGCGGCGTACTCATGAAAACCAGCCATGCAGCATCCAGCCCTGCTGCTGCGCCAGTGGTGCGTACGCCCACGCGCGCTGGCCCTGCGCGGTTTCCAGCACGTAGTAATCGCGTCGGGTATCGCCGCCATCCCACCAGCCGCTTTCCAGCCGCTCGGGGCCGGAGACGATGCGCGGGGTTCCGCGCAAGGGCATCGGCCGCGACAACAACCAGGCCGGGCGCGGCGCGCAGGTGGCGCTTGCGTAGTCGCCGGCTGGTGCCGGCTCCTGCACCCGCCGCCATGCGCGTTCCGGGCGCGGATCGGCGGTGCAGGCCAGGTGGTAGACCGAATCGTCGCCGAGGCGTGCACGCAGGCGTTCGCGCAATTGCGGCCAGGGCATCGCCTGCGCCGGGCGGGTATCGAACAGGTCGCGCGCGGCCGGCACGAACGGCGGCAACTCCCGCGCCAGCAGGCGCAGGCCGACCACGGGTTTGGGGATCGCCACCTGTTCCAGGCGGTTGCGGGTGAGCTCGAACAGCAGTGCCGGGTCGCGCTCGGCGGCCAGCAGGCCGACCGGCATGTCGGTGTGCCCGGTTTCGTGTTCAAGCCGCAGCACGAAGCGCTGCACGCCGCCGTCGCGGACAGACAGGTATGTCGCCAAATCGCCAAGCAGGCGCCGCAGCGGGAACAGCAAGGCCTGCTGGCGCTCGACCTCGAACCCCAGCTCGATGCGGGCATCGAAATGATCCGGCGGTGCGTAGCAATCCAGCGGGTCGTCGGCATCGCCATGCAGGCGGTCCAGATGTTCCAGCAGCTCCAGCCCGAAGCGGCGGCGCAGGCCATCGCGCGGCAACGC
>JBBSTP010000132.1:0-6056 GCA_038235795.1 Lysobacterales bacterium
AGCGCTGCACGCCGCCGTCGCGGACAGACAGGTATGTCGCCAAATCGCCAAGCAGGCGCCGCAGCGGGAACAGCAACGCCTGCTGACGCTCGACCTCGAACCCCAGCTCGATGCGGGCATCGAAATGATCGGGCGGCGCGTAGCAATCCAGCGGGTCGTCGGCATCGCCATGCAGACGGTCCAGATGTTCCAGCAGCTCCAGCCCGAAGCGGCGGCGCAGGCCATCGCGCGGCAACGCGCGCAGGTCCTGCAGGCGGCTGATGCCCATGTGCCGCAGGCGCTCGCCGGCATCCCCCGGCAACCGCGCCTGGCGCACCGGCACCCGCGCCAGCGCCGCGTGCATCGTCTGCGCATGAGTGACCGCGAAGCCGTCGCGCAGGCCGGCGAACACCCAGGCTGCGCGCGGGGTCGGCGCCAGCGCGATGCGATGGCTGAATCCCAGCGTCGACAGCTCCTCGCGCAGGCGCGCCTCGAAGCGTGGCCAAGGCCCGAACAGGTGGAAGCTGGCCCGCGCTTCCAGCACGATCGCGCCCGGCCACTGCATGCTGACCAGCGAACTGTGGCGATAGGCCCAGGCAGCGAGGAATCGCTGCCAGCGCTGCTCCGCCTGCGGATCGTGTTCCACCAGGGCGACATCGGCCAGCAGCGCATGCGCCGCCGACAGGCGCATGCCGGGTTTTAGCCCAGCCGCGGCGGCTGCGTCATTGACCGCATGCAGCTGGCGCAACTGCACCGGCCCGGACACCATTGCCAACGGCCGCGCAGGATCCGCGACTCGCCGCAGGACGGCGTCCAGCGCCAGTTGCGGCAGCATGATGCAGCACCAGAGCATGGGCGCCGGCTCAATGCAGGCCGTTCAAGGCGAAACGCCCGGCCGGCAGGTTGCCGCCACGGCATTTGCGTACCTGCCATGCACCGCGCACCACACCACCCTGCCTCGCCCCTTGCCCGCCGCCTGCACCAACATGTTCCAGGCGTAAAGCGGCCGGCGACGGGTTGGCCGCATGCTTGCTGTCGCGGAAGGCGAAGCCCAGGCAACTGCCGCTGTCAGCCGCTACCTGCAATCGGCGCAAGGCCGGCCCATCGGCCTGCAGTGGCCAGCCGACCACCGCCGCGCAGGCGGCGCTGCGCAGGCATTGTTCGAACGCCCACAGCGCGCCACGGGCATCCGCCTCGATGATGGCCAGCCGTCGCAGGTCCACGCCCGACGCCTGCCAGGCCGGCGCGTACGGCACGTACGGCGGTGCCACCAGGGCCACCAGTTCCCCGGCCTGGGTCAGCCTGGCCAGCGTCGGAAGCAACAGGGCGAGTTCGCCGACGCCATCGGCCGGCAGCAGTAGTTCGGTCAACGCCGCCTCGGGCCAACCGCCCTGCGGCAGCAGCGCGTCCAGCCGTGGATGCCCGGTGCTGGCGCCACGCAGCGCGGTACGTGGCACACGCCCGGCACGCCACAGCGTCTGCGCCGACAGCATGTCGTCCAGCGAGGCGGCAGCAACCGGCAGCCCCATCATTCGCCCCTCACCAGGCCGCAATACAGGCCTTCGATCGCGAAGTCGCTGCCGGGTGCGATCTCGATCGGGGCGAAGTCCGGATTGCGCGGCAGCAGGCGGATGCGGGTCCTGCTGCGTTCCAGGCGCTTGATGGTGATCTCGCCATCGATCCGCGCCACCACCACTTGGCCGTTGCGTGCCTCACGGCTGCGCTTCACCGCGACCAGGTCGCCGTCGAAGATGCCGTCGTCGCGCATCGAATCGCCCTTCACCCGCAATAGATAATCGGGCGTGGTGCTGAACAGCGCGCGATCCAGCAACAGCTCCCAGTCCATGCCGATGTCGGCGCCGATGGGCGCGCCGGCGGCGACCTGGCCCAGCACGGGCAACGCCAAACGCTGGTCGCGGCTGCGGGCGTGTCGGCCCTGGCCGACCAGGCGGATCCCATGCGCTTGCCGCGGACGCACGCTCAGGTAGCCGGCATGCTCCAGCCGGCGCACATGCTTGTGCGCGGCGCAGGCCTGGCGGAAGCCGAACGCATCGGCGATCTGCTGCAGGGTCGGCGGCACGCCTTGCTCGGCCACATGGCCCTGAATGTAGGCAAGCACGGCACGCTGGCGGTCGGTCAGGTCGTCGGTCATGGGTAAAAATGTATTTACCTTTGCGGGCGCAGGCAAGCACCTGCGGGAATGTGAGTAACGGACTTCGTCGTCTCACCCGCCGCGACTGCTTTGCAATCAACCGCTTCGGGCGATCTCTTCAGGCCGCATCACATCCGCACATTTCGCCATGACCACCGTCCGTTCGGGCTCAAATGCGCCGCCAGACCAGCATCCGGTTGTTGGCGGGCATCGCCACGTCGTCGATCAGGTGCAAGCCGATGCCTTCGGCCAAGTCATCGACGGCTTCGATGTCGCGGATGCCCGAACGCGGATCACGCGCCTTCAGCCAGCCCTCGAAGTCGCGATTGCTGTCGCTGCTGAAACGTCCTTCTTCGTTGAACGGGCCATATACGATCAGCAGACCATGCTTGGCAAGGATCGACGGCAGGCTGGCGAACAACGCCTGCACGTCGGGCCAGCCCATGATGTGCAGGGTATTGGCGGTGAATACCGCATCGAATGGCGGCAACCCCGCCGGCACCGCAGGAGCGAAATGTGGTGTCGGTTGCGCTACCGCCTGCAAGGCGATCGGCGGCGGCGTGTTGGCCAGGCCGGCCTCGTCCAGCCATAGGCGGATGCCGGCGAGACCGCTGGCGGCGTCGCTGGTTTGCCAGCCCAGCCACGGCATCGCCGCCGCGAAATGCAGCGCATGCTGGCCGCTGCCGCTGCCGATCTCCAGCACATTGCGTACGCCGCCAAGATGGCGACGCAATACGTCCAGGATCGGGCCTTGGTTACGCTCGCAGCTGGGCGAAAATGGCTTTTCCATCAGGCCAGCTCCTGCCAGGTCACCATGTGTTTTACATCCATCACCACGCATCGCCCCCGTTGCGGAGCGATGCGCGTCACATCGATCAGTAACCGTGCTTCTTCAACCAGGCATCGATCTGCGGCAGGCGCTGCGTGCGCAGCTTGAGCCGGGTCTGGATACCGGTCATCGCCGTCTCCGCCTCGCGGCGTGAGGTTGGCGCGATGTGGGCCTCGGAGAAGGCCTTGATCTTGTCGACCATCTTCAGGTCGGTCGAATTCGCACCAAGGCCAGGGTAGAAACGCGCGCGCGAGGTCGAATCGACCAGCGTGTCCACCTGCGCCAGATGCGCCACCGCGAAATCGAACGCCATCTCCGGATGCTCGCGCGACACCGAGCCGATCATGCCCGAGCTGTTGGTCGCGCCCGGTTCATCGGTCAGCGCCATGTCCAGCGCACGCTGCGCCAGTGCCTTGTCCTTGGCGACCGCCAGCAGGCCGTAATACTGGTCGCGGATCATCGACGTCTTCTCGTCCTGCGCCATCTTGTGCAGCTTGTCCCAGGTCGCGACGTCGGCATTGCGCGCCACGATGCCCAGCACGGTGCGCCGCAGTTCCGGCGGAAGCATTTTCGGATCGGTGGCAGACCCGGCGAAACGCGCACGCGCTTGCGCGATCACCTTCTCGTCGCCCAGCGCGCTCAAGGTGCCAATCAGGCTGGAACGCAGTTGCTTGGTGGTGGACGAGTCGCCTTCACGGTTCTCCCAACCCAACTGCTGGAACTTGGGGGACAGTCGTGACAGCGCGTACTTGCGGAACGCGGCCTGCCGCTTGGGATTGTCTTCGAACAGGTCATCGATGCCGCCAAGCGTGCCGGACACCATCAGCCACAGGTTCGGCGAGGCATCCAGCGCCACCTTGGTCGTCAGGTCGAGCATGTCCGACACCGGCTGCAGCCCTGCGGTGGACAGCGCGCTGGCGTCCATCATCACGCCCAACTGGTCGACCACCGGCAGCGCGTTGAAACCGTCGCTCAATGCCTTGAACAGCGCAGGCGCGTACAGGCTGCGGTAATAGCCCTTCTGGCCAGCGTTCAACAGCACGGGCGCGCCGCAACCTGGCAGCTCGACGATGCCCTTTCCGTCCACCAGCATGCGCTCGGTCGTATCGCCGCTGCGCACAGTCACCGGCACGTGCCAGCGCAGTGGCGTTTTTTCAGGGCGATCGATCGTGTATTCGCCCTGTTCCAGCGCGACCACGGTCTTGCCGCCCACGCAGCTGGCGCTGGCGTTGATCAACGGGATGCCGGGCTGCAAGGTGAAATCGTGCGCGACCTGGATGAACTGCTTGCCGGGCGCGGCCCGGTCGACTTCCCGCCACAGATCGTCGGTCACCGCATTGCCATAGGCGTGCTGCTTGACGTAGCTGCGCACGCCATCGCGCCAGGCATCGGAGCCAACGTAGTCCTCCAGCATGCCGATGACCGCGGAACCCTTGCCGTAGGTGATGCCGTCAAACGCCTGGCTGGCCTGCTCCACGGTTTCCACGTGCTGCACGATCGGATGGGTGGTGGCATAGGCGTCGCCGCCCATTGCGCCGCGACTGGTGAAGGCCGCATCGACGTTGTCGATGTCCCATTCCGGGTGCAGCTTCTGGGTGGTGCGTCCCTCCATCCAGGTGGCGAAGCCCTCGTTCAACCACAGGTCGTCCCACCACGCCATGGTCACCAGGTCGCCAAACCACTGGTGGGCGATCTCGTGCGCAGCGGTGGTGAAGACGCGCTGCTGGTCGGAGACATTGGAGATGCGCGGGTCGAGCAGCAGCGATGATTCGAAGGTGAAGATCGCCCCCCAGTTTTCCATCGCGCTGAAGAACTGGCTGCGACCCGGCGCGGCGATGTTGTCGAGTTTTGGCAGCGGATATTTCACGCCGAAGTAGTCGTTGTATTCGCGCAGCACGTCGCGGCTCGCTTCCAGCGCGAACTGGGCCTGATCGACCTTGCCCTTCTGCGCCAGCACGCCGATCTCGACGCCGTTGTCGACCAGCGTCGCCCGGTCAAACGCGCCCATGCCAAGGAACAGCAGGTAGGTCGACATCTTCGGCGAGGTCTGGAACACCACCTGCTGCATGCCGTTGCCGGTGTTCTTCTGGCGGGCGATCGGCATGTTGCTGACCACCATGTCGGCGACGGGTGCATTGACGGTCAGGTCGAACGTCGCCTTGAAGTTGGGCTCGTCCCAAGACGGGATGAAGCGCCGCGCATCCGAGTTTTCAAACTGGGTATACAGCGCGCGCTGCTTGCCGGCATCGGTCTGGTAATCCAGCGCGAACAGGCCATTGGCCTGGGTGTTGATCACGCCGGTGTAGTCGGTCGACAAGGTGTAGCGACCGGCTGCCAGCGGCTTGTCGAACGAGAAGGTCGCGGTCTGGTTGTCGGCATCGATGCTGACCTTGGCGGGCATCGGCTTGCCGCCCTTGCCGCTCAGCATGCTGTTCGCAAAGGTCATGTTGACGGCTTGCAGGACAATGCTGGTGGTTGGTTCCAGCACCTGCAGGTCGATGCTGACCTTGCCGTCGAAGGTCATCTTGTCCGCGTGCGGGGTGACCTCGACACTGTAATGGCTCGGCCGGACATTGGCCGGCAACTGGCTGGTGGCCTTGACCAGTGGCGGATGGGCGGCGCGCGAGACCTCGGCCGCGGATTGCGCCGATGCGGCGAAGGTCAACCCCGAAAGGGCCAAAGCGATTGCAGACACCAGGAGACGACGCATGGGAATTCCTCATCAGGGGCGGCGCAGGCGCAAAAGGCCCGCATCATTGAGCATCATCCCGCGCCACTACCCTCGGCGACAGCCCCGGAAGTCATGCCCGGCCCGGATGTCGTTCAGCTTGGGAAAGAGCTCAGGCGAAGGGATCCTGCAGGATGATATTCGCATCGCGGTCGGGACCGGTGGAGACGATCGCCAGCGGACAGCCCGCCAGTTCCTCCAGCGCACGCAGGTAGGCGCGCGCCGCAGGTGGCAGCTTGTCCCACTCGGTGATGCCGGCAGTGGAATCGTCCCAACCCGGGAACTCCAGGTACACCGGCGTGCACTCTTCCCAGCCAGCGGCATCCAGCGGCGCGTACTCGGTGCGCTTGCCGCGGTATTCGTAGGCA
>JBBSTP010000133.1:0-6048 GCA_038235795.1 Lysobacterales bacterium
CGCGCGCGTCGCCCAGCTGGGCCTCGCCGACGCCGCATGCGACGCACCCACATGGGCGATGTCGGGCCGGGTCGCCCTGTCCAATGGCAAGGATGGCGGCAGCGGCCGCATCGAATGGACGCAAGGCGCAGGACGCACGCAAGTGACGTTGTCCGCGCCGGTGACACGGCAGAGCTGGACGCTGACTGCCGACGCGGATGGCGTGGCGCTGGATGGCGTACCCAACGGTCCGCTGCGTGGCGATGATGCCGGCCAGTTGCTGCGTGAATCCACCGGCTGGGAGATTCCGGTCGCGGCACTGGGCTGCTGGCTGCGCGGCGCGCCCGCCAATGCCGACAGCATGGGCACGGCGACGGCTACCTTCGGCAGCGACCAGCACCTGCTGCGGCTCGAGCAGGGCGGCTGGTTGATTGACTACACTACTTGGCAGCTGGATCCGGCCAGTGGAGTGGACCTGCCGACGCGAATCAATGCCGAGCAGTCCAATAATCGCGTGCGCCTGGTGGTGGATCGCTGGGGCCGGGAATGACCCCGGCAGGGGTCGATGAAGGCTGGAGCGATTGGCCGGCTCCGGCCAAGCTCAACCTGTTCCTGCGCATCACCGACCGGCACGCGGATGGCTACCACGCACTGCAAACCGTGTTCCGGATGCTGGAGTGGGGCGACCGCGTGCGTTTGCGACCACGCGCAGGTGGTGTAATCACCCGGATCGGCCCCGGCGCGGCTAGCGTGGCGGAAGAAGATGACCTGATGGTCATAGCCGCTAAAATTCTGCAAAAAGACGCCAAAAGCACAAAAGGTGTCGACATTTGCATTGAAAAGCGTATCCCGACAGGTGCCGGTCTGGGTGGAGGCTCCTCGGATGCGGCAACCGTCCTGGTGGCCCTGAACGTCTTGTGGGGACTGGGGCTGGACGTCGATGCGCTGACCGCATTGGGCCTGCGCCTGGGCGCCGATGTGCCGGTGTTCGTGCGCGGTCGCAATGCGTGGGCCGAGGGCGTCGGCGAGCAATTGACCGCGATCGACCTTCCGCCTGCCTGGTACCTGCTGGCCAGTCCGGGCGTTCATGCGGCCACCGCCGGACTTTTCCAAGCGCCTGATTTGACGCGGGATGCTGCACCCGCAACAATATCCGACTTCCTTTCCGGAACCGTGCTCGACAATGCGTTCGAGCCGCTGCTGCGCCGCCGTGAACCCGCCGTCGAGGCCCTGTTCACTGCGCTGGCGCGTATCGGCACGCCGCGTCTGACGGGCTCGGGCAGCGTGTGCTTCGTTGAATTCGCCGATCGCGAAGCCGCTGAAGCCGCGCTCGCCGTACTGCCGCCTGGCATGAATGCCTGGCTGGCGCGCGGCGCGGATCGGTCGCCGCTGCTGGATGCAGTGGAAGCTTTCAATGTAGGGGCGTCGCCAAGTGGTTAAGGCACCGGGTTTTGATCCCGACATTCGAAGGTTCGAATCCTTCCGCCCCTGCCACCTTGCGGCACGTGGTATCGCAACACCCAAGCCACACTCGTCACACCTATGAAGTCCTCCCGCATCGTGGTCCGTGCGGCCCATGCACCGCCACGGTCAGAGCGCAGCGGAATGACGCACATGCAAGACGATCACAGCCTGCTGGTGTTTTCCGGCAATGCCAATCGCCCGCTTGCGCTGGCGGTGTGCAAGGAGCTCGGCGTGCGCCCGGGCAAGGCGCTGGTCAGCACGTTTTCCGACGGCGAAGTGCAGGTGGAGATCGAGGAGAACGTGCGCCGGCAGGAGGTCTTCGTGATCCAGTCGACCAATGCGCCGGCCGCCGAGAACTTCATGGAGCTGCTGGTGCTGGTGGATGCGCTCAAGCGCGCCTCGGTGGCCAACGTGACCGCGGTGGTGCCGTACTTCGGCTATGCCCGCCAGGATCGCCGGCCGCGTTCGTCGCGGGTGCCGATCACCGCCAAGGTCGCGGCCAAGATGTTCGGCGCGGTGGGCACCGACCGGGTACTGACCGTGGACCTGCACGCCGACCAGATCCAGGGCTTCTTCGACATCCCGGTCGACAATGTGTACGCCTCGCCGCTGCTGCTGGCCGACATCTGGCGCGCGCATGGCACCGACAATCTGATCGTGGTCTCGCCGGACGTAGGCGGCGTGGTCCGCGCACGCGCCATTGCAAAACGCCTGGACGACGCCGAACTGGCGATCATCGACAAACGCCGGCCGAAGGCGAATGTCTCCACGGTGATGAACATCATCGGTGACGTCGAGGGCAAGACCTGTGTGCTGGTCGATGACATCGTTGATACCGCCGGCACCCTGTGCGCCGCTGCCGCTGCCCTCAAGGCGCGCGGCGCGCTCAAGGTAGTCGCCTACTGCACCCATCCGGTGCTGTCGGGCGCGGCGATCGACAATGTCACCAGGTCGCAGCTGGATGAACTTGTCGTCACCGATACCATCCAGTTGTCCGACGCCGCGCGCGCCTGCAGCCGCATCCGCCAGCTCAGCGTCGCCGAGCTGCTGGCCGAAACCATCCGCCGCGTGGCGTTCGGCGAATCGGTCAGCTCGCTGTACGTGGATTAGTTTCATTCGCGGGACGGGCTATCCTGCCGCCGCCCGCGAAGCCCGATCCGCGGCCAAGCCGCGAGTCGGTTGCACCGCCATCGTGCGATGGCGGCGTCGGCACATCCCTGTGCCGATCCAGCTTCGGCGGGATCGCATGGGAATCCCACTCCCCTGGTCGCGGGTGAGTGTCTTCACCGCCGCGAGGCGGTTCAATCGCAACGAAAGTGAGTAACGATAATGTCTGATCACACCATCAAGGCCACTGGCCGCAACGTCGAGGGGAAGGGTGCGAGCCGCCGCCTGCGTCGCGCCGCGTCTATCCCGGCCATCGTTTATGGCGGCAAGTCCGAACCCAAGCCCATCCAGCTTGATCACGAAAAGATCTGGCTGGCCAGCCAGAACGAGTGGTTCTATTCGTCGATCCTGAGCCTGGACATCGATGGCAAGGCCGAGTCGGTGCTGCTGCGTGACATGCAGCGCCACCCGTTCAAGCAGATCATCCTGCATCTGGATTTCCAGCGTGTCGAAGCTGGCCAGGCCGTGCGCCTGAAGGTGCCGCTGCACTTCATCAACGCAGACGAGTCGCCTGCCGGCAAGGCCTCCGACGTCGTGGTCACCCACGAGATGAATGAGGTCGAGGTCACCTGCCTGCCGAAGGACCTGCCGGAGTACCTGGAGGTCGATCTGGTGGCCCTTGAAGTAGGCACCACGATCCACTTGTCGGAAGTCAAGCTGCCCAAGGGCGTCGAGATTCCCGAGTTGAAGCTGGGCAAGGAGCACGACGTCGCCGTCGCCGTGGCCCGCCGTGGCCGCGTCGAGATCGAGGAAACCGACGAAGAAGCAACGCCGGAAGCAGCCGAAGTGCCGGCCGCCAAGGTCGCCGACACGGACGACGACAAGTAATCGCGACGAGCGCCGTTGGCATCGGCCGGCGGCGCTCACGCGCTGCTTTGCAACGTACCGATGGCTGGTCTTCGCCTCATCGTCGGGCTGGGTAATCCCGGTCCCGAACATTCCCGGACCCGGCACAACGCCGGGTTCTGGTTTATTGACGCGCTGGCGGAACGCGCCGGCGCGCGATTTGCCCTTGAGAGCAAGCTGTTCGGCGAAACCGCAAAGGTCGACATCGCGGGGCAGACACTGTGGCTGTTGAAGCCGGCCACGTTCATGAACCTCTCCGGCAAGTCGGTGACGGCGGCGTTGCGCTACTGGAGGATCGAACCGGACGAGGCACTGCTGGCGCACGACGAGCTGGACCTGCCGCCGGGTACGGCGCGGCTCAAGTTCGATGGTGGCCACGGCGGCCAGAACGGCCTGCGTGACACCGCGCGGCTGCTTGGACATGGTGGTTTCCATCGCCTGCGGATCGGCATCGGCCATCCCGGACACAAGGATCGGGTGACGCCGTGGGTGCTGGGCAGGCCCGGTAGCGACGACGAAGTGATGATCCTGCGCGCCATCGATGATGCGATCGACGTCATGCCGCTGGCGGTCAACGGCAATTTCATGGATGCGATGACGCGCCTGCACACGCCACGTCCCGACTGAATCATTCCTTCCGATTTATTCCGAAATTTCATCACACGGCGCATGCCTCACGGCAATGGGCCGGGCGGCAACGGAGCAACAAGCGAGATGGGTATCAAATGCGGGATCGTTGGTTTGCCGAACGTCGGCAAGTCCACCCTGTTCAACGCGCTGACCAAGGCCGGCATTGCCGCGGCCAATTTTCCCTTTTGCACGATCGAGCCGAACGTGGGCGTGGTGCCCGTGCCGGATCCGCGCCTTGTCGCGTTGAGCGAGATCGTCAAGCCGCAAAAGTGCATTCCGACCGCGGTCGAGTTCGTCGACATTGCCGGCCTGGTGGCGGGCGCGGCCAGCGGTGAAGGGCTGGGCAACAAGTTCCTGGCGCACATCCGCGAGGTCGACGCGATCACCCACGTGGTGCGTTGCTTCGACAACGACGACGTCATCCATGTCAACAACAAGGTCGACCCGCTGGCTGACATCGACACCATCGACACCGAACTGGCGCTGGCCGACCTTGACTCGGTCGACAAGGCGCTGAACAAGGCGGAACGTTCGGCCAAGACCGGTGACAAGGACGCCAAGGCACGCGCGGAAGTGCTCGGGCGCATCAGTGCCGGCCTCAACGAGGGCAAGGCGGCGCGCTCGCTGGGCCTTTCCGAAGATGATATCGCCGCCGTGCGCGACCTGTTCCTGCTCACGCTCAAGCCCGTGATGTACGTGGCCAACGTGCTCGAGGACGGCTTCGAGGGCAACCCGCACCTGGACGCAGTGCGCGCCCGCGCGGCGGGCGAGGGTGCCGAGGTGGTGCCGGTGTCGGCGGCGATCGAGGAAGAGCTCAGCCAGCTTGAAGATTCAGACCGCGACGAATTCCTCAAGGACCTGGGCTTGGACGAGCCGGGCTTGAACCGGGTGATCCGCGCGGCCTACAAGCTGCTAGGACTGCAGACCTATTTCACTGCTGGCGTGAAGGAAGTCCGCGCGTGGACAGTCAAGGGCGGCAGCACCGCGCCGCAGGCCGCAGGCGTGATCCACACCGACTTCGAGAAGGGCTTCATCCGCGCCGAGACCATCGGCTACGACGATTTCCTCAAGTACCGCGGCGAATCAGGTGCGCGCGATGCGGGACGCCTGAGGCTCGAGGGCAAGGAGTATCGGGTGCAGGAGGGTGATGTGCTCCATTTCCGCTTCAACGTCTGATTGCACCTGCTGCGCTTACGCATGCGGGCGCGCTCCGGTGCTCGCCGCCTCATGGACCCACGTCCACTTCGGCGGCTGCCCGCCTCGGGCATCCCGCCTGCATTTCGCTCGCAACGGCGCAATACGAAGCAATCGTTGGGTCGCAGGCCGTTGACAGCGGGCGCAGTGGGGGCCAAAATTGCGGGCTCTTTGGGGCTCAGTCGGTTTCCCATCGAAACAATCCGGAGGGATACCCAAGCGGCCAACGGGGGCAGACTGTAAATCTGCTGGCTTACGCCTTCGGTGGTTCGAATCCACCTCCCTCCACCAGCGTTAAACGTTCCAGGCAGTAATAGACACCCAACGTTCCATCCGGCAGCCTTACCAGCTATCGGCGCACCACTGGCAGGGCCTCCCGGTGCGGGAGTAGTTCAATGGTAGAACCTCAGTTTTCCAAACTGATTACGAGGGTTCGATTCCCTTCTCCCGCTCCACCATTGCAACTGCAGCGCTGGCCCGCCAGACAATCTGCTCACGTAGCTCAGTCGGTAGAGCACCTCCTTGGTAAGGAGGAGGTCGAAGGTTCGATTCCTTTCGTGAGCACCAATTTCGATAGTTATTCCGTAATTCCACGCCTTTCTTCAGGCACCACAGACGAGACGCAGCC
Organism: Lysobacterales bacterium; assembly: GCA_038235795.1. Taxonomy (GTDB): domain Bacteria; phylum Pseudomonadota; class Gammaproteobacteria; order Xanthomonadales; family Xanthomonadaceae; genus Thermomonas. The sequence continues at coordinate 5,909 of JBBSTP010000133.1, forward strand.
ATGGCAAAGGGTAAGTTCGAGCGCACCAAGCCCCACGTGAACGTGGGCACGATTGGTCACGTGGACCACGGCAAGACGACGCTGACGGCGGCGCTGACGAAGTTGGGCGCGGAGAAGTTCGGTGGCGAGTTCAAGGCGTA
>JBBSTP010000134.1:0-6047 GCA_038235795.1 Lysobacterales bacterium
ATCGGCCAGGTGGTGGAATCAATCCAGACCGCGGATGAAGTGATGCGCCAGGCCGATGCGCATGGCGTCGAGCTGCCGATCTCCAGCAATGTACGCGATGTCCTGCACGGCGACATCAGCCCGGCCGAAGGCCTGCGCCGGTTGATGGCGCGCGAGCAGAAGGCGGAATACCCGCAGTCCCTGTTCGGACAGTGACGTGTGTCGTTGGCCGCGGGGGCAATTCGCGGCGCGCACTCGGAAAAAACGCCCGACCTAAGCCGGACGTTTCGGGTTGCGATGGTGGGGGAGGATCCATCGCAACCGGTTGCCGGTGCCTACCCTGACAGGGACGCAGGCACCAGACGGACGGAGCTGGCTTACCAGGTCAGGCGCGGGCCAATGAACCACTGGGTATCGCCACCGGCGAATTTCACGTCGGTTGCCACGCCCCAGTTCTGGTTGAACTTCACTTGGGCACCGATGCGGCCGTAGGCGTCTCCGCTGATATCGTTGCCGTCTTCGTAGCCAGCCATCGCATAGCCTTCCAGCATCGGGGTCAGCGCCGCGCGCACGCCTGCTTCAGCGGCATAGCCATCCACGTTTTCCGAGTATCCGCCAAGCGAGACATCCGCCTTCTGGTAAGCCAGTGTGCCGACGAAGTCGGTCTTCGCCGAAATGGCGGCGTTGTAACCCGCACCCAGCTTCCACTGGTCCAGATTCACGCGGCCAAGGCCGGAGTTATCGGTCTTCACGGAGTTGTATCCACCGAACAGGTGGACGTTCGGAGTCACCGCTGTGGAGCCTTCGATCGCCCAGCCCTTGGCATTGGCATCGCTGTTGATGTGGGTATAGCCGCCTTGCACGTAGTTGTAGGAAATGCCATCGGCAGCAGAGGCGGCGAACGGCAGGGCACACGCCAGCGCGAGTGCGGAAAATTTGATCAGGGCGGGGAAACGCTTCATGGGGGACAGCCTCGTTGTTGTTATGTGGTCACGGCGGAACCATTGACTTCCGTCGTGGTGCGCATTGTGTCGAGGCGCCGACAACCGTCGCTGAATTCAGCGCGCACCGGTGCGGGAACTATTCGGGCTTGCCCGTGTCGTGGTGCGCTCAGCGGCCGCCGTCGAAACCCAGCTGCCGCCATGCTTCGAACACCACCACCGCGACCGTGTTGGACAGGTTGAGGCTGCGGTTGTGCGGGCGCATCGGCAGGCGCAGGCGCTGCGCGTCGGGGATTGCATCCAGCACAACCTGCGGCAAACCCGCGGTTTCGCTGCCGAACAGGAACGCATCGCCATCGCGATACGCCGGCGTATCGAAGCGTTGCGTGCCGCGGGTGGACAGTGCGAACACGCGTGGCGGCGCGCCGTTGGCAACTGCCACTGCCGCAAGCGCGGCCGGCAGGTCGTCGTGGACCTGCATCGGCGCGTATTCGTGGTAATCCAGGCCAGCGCGACGCAGCTGGCGGTCGTCGATCTCGAAGCCCAGCGGCTTGACCAGATGCAGCCGGGCGCCGGTATTGGCGCACAGGCGGATCACGTTGCCGGTGTTGGGCGGAATTTCCGGACGATGCAGGATCACGTGGAACATCAGCTCTGGTTCACCACGGCAACGGCTGGCCGCGGAAATCGAGGAAATGGCCTGAATCCTCGAGTGTCGCGGCATCGATGACCTGCAACAAGCCACTCGCGGAATCGTCGACCGCGACCGTGGCGGCATCCCCACCCATGTCGGTCTGCACCCAGCCCGGATGCAGCGCAAGCACGATGATCGCGCGGGCGCGCAGCTCATGCGCCAGCTGCACGGTCAGCATGTTCTGCGCAGCCTTGCTGCTGCAGTAGCTGGGCGAGCGGAATTCATTGCAGCGGGTGATCGAACCCATCACCGAAGCCAGGTTGCCGATGTGCGCGCCATCTGCCAGCAGTGGCGCCAGTGCTTGGGTCAGCAGGAACGGACCGATCGCATTGACGCGGAAACTGTCTTCCAGCGTGGCCTCGTCAACATGGCCGAAGCACTCGCCGGAATGCAGCACGCCGGCGTTGTTGATGAGCAGGTCGACGCGGCACGGCACTGCATCGGTTCCTTCGCCAAGCACCAACGGTAATGCGCGAACGAACTCCGTGCGCGACTTTGCATTGGCGACATCCAGCGGCAAGACGTGCAGGCGGCCCGGGAATTCACCAGCCAGCGTATTCAGCGCGGTCGCCTTGCCGGGGTGCCTGCAGCTGGCGATGACGTGATTGCCGCGTTCCAGCAAGTGCTGCGTGAACGCGAGTCCCAGCCCGCGGTTGGCGCCGGTAACCAGGCAATGACGTTGCATTTTTTGCTCCAGGTGGCTTCCGGCACATGTGCCGTGGTGCCGCTGAGGTTAATATTAAAGGTCATGTCGTCACAACCTGGAGTTGCACATGCATCTGTTCCGTCCCGCTGCCCTGGCCCTGGCCCTGGCCACCGCGCTTGCCGCAGGTGTTTGCACGCCGGTTGCGATGGCGGCCGAAACCCCGGTCGTCGACATCGCCTATGACACCTTCACCCTGCCCAACGGGCTGCGGGTGATCGTGCATACCGACCGCAAGGCGCCGATTGTCGCCGTCAACGTCTGGTACCACGTCGGCAGCAAGGACGAGCCGAGCGGACGCAGCGGCTTTGCGCACCTGTTTGAACACCTGATGTTCAACGGGTCTGAAAACTATCCGGGCGAGTTCTTCGCCCCGTTCAAGCAGGTTGGCGTCACCGGCCAGAACGGCACCACCAATTCCGACCGCACCAATTATTTCGAGAACGTGCCGACCACCGCGCTCGACATGGCGATGTGGATGGAATCCGACCGCATGGGCCATCTGCTGGGCGCAATCGACCAGGCGACGTTGGACGAGCAGCGCGGCGTGGTCCAGAACGAGAAACGCCAGGGCCAGAACCAGCCCTACGGCCAGGTCTGGGACGAGCTCGGCAAGGCCATGTACCCGGTCGGCCATCCCTACCATCGCGGCGTCATTGGCTCGATGAACGATCTCAATGCGGCCAAGCTTGATGACGTCAAGAACTGGTTCCGCACCTGGTACGGCCCGAACAACGCCGTGCTGGTGCTGGCCGGCGACATCGACCTGGCGACCGCCAAGGCGAAGGCCGCGCAGTACTTCGGCGACATCCCGGCGGGCCCGAGCATGGCCCAGCCAAAGATCAACGTGGCCGCGCACACCAAGGACAGCCGCAGCGAGATGACCGACAACGTGCCGCAGTCGCGCGTGTACCGGGTCTGGAACGTGGCCGAATTCGGCCAGGCCGACCTCGACCGCCTGCAGGTGCTGTCGCGCATCCTGGGTGGCGGCAAGTCCTCGCGCCTGGACAAACGCCTGGTCCACCAGGACAAGCTGGCCGACAGTGTCGGCAGCGGTGTTTCTGCCTCGCAGCTGGGCTCCAATTTCATCATCACTGCCGACGTCAAGCAGGGCGTGGACGTGGCCAGGGTCGAGGCGGCGATCGACGAGGAACTGAACAAGCTGCTCAAGGAGGGCCCGACCCAGGAGGAGCTTAACCGCTCCCGTACCGTGCTCAACGCCAGTTGGATCCGCGGGGTGGAACGCATCGGCGGCTTCGGCGGCAAGGCCGACGCACTGGCCGAATGCGCCACCTACACCGGCGACCCCGGCTGCTTTCGCGACAGCCTGAAGGTGCTCGACGGCGCCACCGTCGCCAACCTGCGCGCGACCGGCAACACCTGGCTGGGCGCGGGCAAGGGCAGCCACACCCTGGTGGTGAACCCGGGCAAGCGCGTGGAGATCGCCGAGGCCGCAGCCGGCGTGCCGGCGCCATTCACCCTGCCGGCGGTGGACGCGAAGTACAAGACCATCCCGAGCAATGTGGATCGGAGCAAGGGCGTGCCGGCCACGGCCAGCTTCCCCGACCTGAAGTTCCCCAACCTGCAGCATGCGACCCTGGCCAATGGCACGGAGTTGGTCCTGGCCGAGCGCCACGACATCCCGGTGGTACAGATGAGCTACCAGTTCCGCGGCGGCTATTCGGCGGACACCAAGGGCAAGCCGGGCATCGCCAATTTCACCACCTCGCTGATGGATGAAGGCGCCGGAGACCTTGGCGCACTCGCCTTTGCCGATCGTGCCGAAGCCCTGGGCGCCAGCCTCAATGCCGGTGCCGCGCTGGACAACAGCAGCGCCTATCTGTCCGCGCTCAAGCAGAATCTGGACCCGTCGGTGGCGCTGTTCGCCGACATGCTGCGCAAGCCGCGCTTCGACCAGTCGGAGATCGACCGGGTCAAGGGCCAGTGGATTGCCGGCATCAAGCAGGAAAAGGCGCAGCCTAACGGCGTCGTCGGTCGCGTGCTGCCGGCGCTGATGTTCGGCGCCGGCCACCCGTACGCCACGCCGCTGAGCGGCACCGGCACCGAAGCCTCCATCGCCAAACTGACGCGCGATGAGCTGATCGCTTTCCACAAGCAGGCGATCCAGCCCGAGGACGCCAGCTTGCTGGTGGTGGGCGACACCACCCTGAAGGACATCGTGCCGGTGCTGAACAGGCACTTCGGCGACTGGAAGGGTGCGGGGGCCGGCGTGGCGACCACAATCCCGGATGTCGCCAACCAGACCGCCCCGCGGGTGTTCCTGATCGACCAGCCGGGCGCGGTGCAGGCCAACATCTTTGCGGCTGAACTCGTGCCGTCGACCAAGGATGCCTCTGCAGCCGTGTTCGACATGGCCAACATGGTGATCGGCGGCGACTTCACCGCGCGCCTGAACATGAACCTGCGCGAGAACAAGCACTGGTCGTATGGCGCGCGCGCCGGCGCCAGCGGCGCGGTCGGCCAGCGCATGTGGCTGGTCAGCGCACCGGTGCAGATCGACAAGACCGCCGAGTCGATGGCTGAGATCAAGCGCGAGCTCGAGGACTTCAGCTCCGGCAAGCAGGGCACCAGCGCCGACGAACTGCAGCGCATGCAGAAGGTGCTGACCCTGAGCTTGCCTGGCGCCTATGAGACCGCGGGTTCGGTGCTGGGCACCCTCACCAGTAATGCCCTTTACGAGCGCCCCGACGACTACGTGTTCCAGCGCAAGTCAGAGATCGAAGGCATGACCACCGCGCAGGTCGATGCGGCGGCCAAGACGCTGGCCTCGAAGGCGCTGACCTGGGTGGTCGTGGGCGACGTGTCCAAGATCGAACAGCCTATCCGCGCCCTCAAGATCGGCCCGGTGCAGGTGATCGACGCCGACGGCAACGTCAGGAAGTAAGCCGCGGCGGCGGGCGGCTGCCTCGCCGCATGTGAACCATTAAGACGCACCGGGCCACAATCCGGTGCGTTTTCTTTTACCGAAAGGGGATTCCGATGCGCCTGTTGCCTGTATTTGCCACTGTCCTCCTGCTTGCGGCGGTTTCCGGCTGCACTTTCGTGCACATGACTCCCGGCGCCAGCAAGGTGCGTGTCCTGACCGCGGCGCCCGGCAGCTGCGAGAAACGCGGCGAAGTCGAGGTCTCGGTCAAGGACCGGCTGGGCCCTTATGAGCGAAGTGAGTCCCAGGTCCGCGACGAACTGGAAACCCTGGCCCGCAACGAAGCCCCGGGCGTCTCTGCGGACAGCATCAGCCCGATGACCCGCCCCATTGACGGCCAGCAACGCTGGGCGATGTGGCGCTGCGGTGGCTGAACCGCGTCGCGAAGCGTGACCCGCCGCTCAAGCGCAAGGTGGCCTGAACGGCTATCCTGCGGGGTTCCTGTGCCTGGATTGCCTCCCCATGCTGTTCCAACACGTCGCCATCGCCGGCCTGGCCCACGTGGATGCCCCGCGTCGTCTCAGCTCGGATGAAATCAACGCCCGTCTGAAGCCGACCCTGGACCGCCTCGGCATCAAGGCCGACATGCTCGACATCGCCGGCATCCATGCCCGGCGTCTGTGGGATGGGGAGATGCTGGCCTCCGATGCGGCCACGCTGGCCGGAGTCAAGGCGCTGGCCGATGCCGGCATCGATCCGGACAAGGTCGGCCTGCTGGTCAACACCTCGGTCAGCCGCGACTACCTGGAGCCGTCAACCGCCTCGATTGTCTCCGGCAACCTGCGC
>JBBSTP010000135.1:0-5988 GCA_038235795.1 Lysobacterales bacterium
CACGCCGTTGGCAATGCGTTCGGTGAACCACGGCTCGGCTTTGCCATCGCGCAGGACATCGATGACTTGCAGGTCGACCACCACGCGGTTGCCTTGGCGGTCCTTGTACCGGGTCGGGAAGTCGCGGTAGATGCCGCGGCGAATATTCGTGCCCTCGGCACGGACCCTGATCTGTTCGCGCACATTGAGGCTGCCATCGCGGTTGATCTGGACCTGGCTGTCGTAACCGAGAATGCGTTCCTGCGCGATCGCCGGCGCGGAAGGCAGCAGGACCGATGCGCTGGCCCAGATGAACGCAAGAACGAGGCCTGCAATACGCTTCATGGCGCCAGATCCAGTTTGACCGCGGCTCGGCTGTCGGCCTCGGCCTGGAAGAAGGGCGTATCCGCGAAGCTGCCCAGTTTCGCGACCAGCAGGTCAGGGAAGCGTTGCCTGCCGTCGTTGTAGTCGCGCACCGCGCCGTTGTAGAAACGCCGCGCGTACTGCAACTGCTCTTCGACCTTGACCAGTTCGGCCTGCAACTGGGCGAAGTTCTGGTTGGCCTTCAGGTCCGGGTACGCTTCCTTCAGTGCGATCAGGCGCCTGAGCGCGTGCTCGAGTGAGGCCTCGACCTCCCCAAGCTGCCCGGGTTGCTTGATGCCCATCGCTTGGTTGCGCAGCTCGGTGACCGCTTGCAGGGTGGCTGCTTCATGCCCGGCGTAGGCCTGCACCACGGTGACCAGCTGCGGCACCAGGTCGTGCCGGCGTTGCAGCTGCACGTCGATGTCGGCCCACGCGGTGCGCTGCTGGTTTCGCAGCCGGACCAGTCGGTTGTAAGCGAACACGCTCCACGCCAGCAAGGCGAGCAACACAAGCAAGGACAACAGCAGCATCAGATGGTTTCCGGCGCGGGCATATGCCGATGGTAAACGCGTGACGCGCCGCGTGGCGGCCGAACAGAAGCGAACGCTCAAGCCGGAGCAGCCACCTGGACTTCGACGTCGCCGATGCGCACGCGTTGCCCGGCGCGGATCTTGGCGGTCTTGCGCAGCTCCGGCACGTCATCGACCGATACCGCGCCGCTGGAGACGAGCACCTTGCCGGCGCCGCCGCTGTCGCACAGGCCCACCAGCTTCAACAGCTGATTGAGCTCGACGAAGTCGTGTTCGAGCTTGAATTCAAGCTGTGGCATGCGGAACCCGGGTAGCGTGAATGCGGCATCGAATGTAACCGATAGCTGCGCCATCCATGGTCACGTCCCGAGAAATCAGCCGCCTCTGTACATCTGCGGGAACAACTGCTTCAGGTGCACGAGTTTCGGCGCGTCGTTGTAGACGATATACGGCTCATTGGGATGCAGATTCAGGTAGTCCTGGTGATAGGCCTCCGCCGGGTAGAACGCTTTGAGCGAACCGACCTTGGTCACGATCGGTGCGCCGAACGCCTTGGCCCCGCTCAGTTGAGCGATGTAGGCATCGGCGATCTTCCGTTGCTCGGGACTGGCTGCGAAGATTTCCGAACGATATTGCGGGCCGACATCCGGCGCTTGCCGGTTGAGCTGGGTCGGGTCATGTGCGATGGCGAAATACACTTTCAGCAATTGCCCGTAGCTGACCACGGCCGGGTCGTACACCACACGAACGGCCTCTGCGTGGCCGGTCTGGCCGGTGCCGACCAGCCCGTAGTTGGCCGTCGTTGAACTGCCGCCGGAGTAGCCGGACACCGCAGTCTTGACGCCCTTGACGTGTTCGAACACGGCCTCGATCCCCCAGAAGCAACCGCCGGCGAACACGGCGACCTGGTCTTTGCCGGCGGCCAGCGGGGCATCCAGCTTCGCGTCCGGCAACGCCACCGGCTTGCTTCGGGCACCGGCCAGGCTGCAGGCGCCGAGCAGGGAGACCAGAGCGATGGCAAGTGTTGAACGGCGGGCAATGTTCATGCGGATTCCTTGAATGACGTATCAAATGACGAGAGTGATGCTCAGGCGGCCGCGGCGAAGCGAAGCGACACTGAATTCATGCAGTAGCGCAGCCCGGTCGGCTTCGGACCATCGTTGAACACGTGGCCCAGATGCGCCTCGCACCGGGTGCAGCGGATCTCGGTGCGGGCCATGCCCAGGGTCACATCGCGGTCCTCGATCACGTTTTCCTTCGCGATCGGCTGCCAGTAGCTCGGCCAGCCGGTACCGGATTCGAACTTGGTCGACGCGTCATAAAGGGCGGTGTCGCAGCAGATGCAGCGGTAAACGCCCTTGCGGTGTTCCTTGAGGAGCGCGCCACTGAACGGGCGTTCGGTCGAAGCCCGGCGCGCCACCTGGTAGGACAGCGGCGAAAGCTGCTGCTTCCATGCGTCGTCGGTTTTAATCAGCCGATCCACGCGGGCCGTTCGCAGGCGTTTGCCCGCATCGGAGAATTCGACAATGGTCACTTTCCCGGCCGCAACCTTGCCCGGTGACCCGGCGGCCTCGCTGCGGCTGCTGCAGCCGATCGCCAGCCCGGCAACTGCCAGCGAGCAGGTGGAAAGGAATGAGCGGCGCGAAAGCGCAGCGGATTGTCTCGACAGTCGGCTGGTTGTGTTGTCCATGTCCATTGATTCGTCCGGGGGATGCAATAGTTACGCCAACAGGCGTGGTTAGGATGCGATCCAAGCCGGAATCGGTCCTTGCCATTCATCGGCGGGACGGGTTCACTTGCCTGGGCTCAGAAAACTCGCGGGTGCGGGCGTCGTGCGGGCGGCCAAGTCGGGCGTGCACGCCGCAACGGTCTTCAGGGCAAGGGCACCCGGGTCCTGGTGCCATTGCTTTCCACCACCACGCCACCGCGTTCGATCGCGACCACGGTCATCGCGCCGTAATGGTCGCCCTCGGCCATGCGTTGGCCATTGAGGATGACGAAGCGGCGGGACGGCGCCTCGTCCCAGATGAGCATGCTCAGTTTGATCGGCGGCAACGCCGAGGTGTCGGTGCTGACCTGGCTCGCCGCTGGCGGCGGCATGGGCCTTGCGGGTGCAGGGTCAACCGGCGCGGGGCGCGGCAACGCGACCGAAGCAACTGGCGCCGCGGGGGCTTGCCCAGCGGGGACGACGATGGGCGGCGGTGCAGGCGAGGCCTCGATGATCGGCGTGTTCGGTTGAGAGCGAGGACGCGGCACCACCGCAGGAGCCGCGCTTGCGTCGGCCGGCACCGGGGTTGTAGCCTGGTCGACACTCGATGCGGGCAATGCTGGTGCTGCCTCGACCGGCGGTTCGCGCCGCGCCCACCAGCCCGCCAGCGCCAGCAGCGCGGCGACAACGAGCGCCGGCACCAGCCAGCTTGGGATCGCGCGCGGGCGAGCCGCCTGCGCCGGCGGCAGTTCCATCGCCACGTCCGGGGCCAGGCCGCGACGACGCTCGGCTTCGGATTTACGCAGGGCTTCCAGGATCAATGACATCGGTTCAGTCCAGCACGCGTTGCAGGTGCGGGCCGGGCAGTTCGCCTGCCAGCGCCATCATGGTCAGCGGTCCGGCGATGCCATCGGCAGGCAGGCCGCGCGCCTCCTGCAGGCGGGTCACCGCGTCGCGCAGGGCGTCGTCATAGGGTTGGCCGGGGACGACATCGTGCAACGGCGTCAGCTGCAGACGAAGCCAGTCGACCGCCTCGCTCTGGCTGCCTGGTCGTGGTGGCGTCGCCAGCATCTCCGGGCCACGCCACAGGGTGACGAAGTCGCCCTTCCAGTGCGCTTGCAAGAGCACGCGGTCGATGTCGTGGATGCGGGTGCCGACCTTGATCCGGGCCGTGCGCGCATCCACGCCGAGCAGCAGTGCCCAGGCCTCGGCGCCGGCATCGTGCAGGCGCAGCAGCGCCGGCCGGTCAAGCGCCAGCAAGGTATCCAGCCGCGCATTACCCGCCACGCAATGGACCTCGGGGTTGCTGGCCGATGTGCACGGCCCGGCCGGATCGACGGTGATGCTGTCGGCAGGCAGCTGCCACACGGCGAGCAGGGACTGCCAGCCCGGCACCGGTGTGTCGCCGGTGGCGCCGATGAGTTGGGTCAGGCCGCCGGCATCGATTGCGGGGGTACGTTCTGTCGCGGGGGCAGCAAGTGTGCGGGGTGAAACTGGATCCGGATCAGGCGTCGCCTGCAAAGGCGACACCCTTGGTACGGAGGCCGATGCGGGTGCGGGTGCGGCCATGTGCTGGAACTGCGTGGCCATCACGGCGAATGCGACCGCGACCGCCGCCGCAAGCCAAGGCCACCATGCACGCGCCTGGCTTGGTGGCAACACTTCATTGGCGGCGACATCGACCAGCCTGGCGTCGATGTCGGTGGCGTCGCGCGCGTAGCCGGCGAGCAGGGCGCGTTCGGCGATCACGTTGAGCAGGCGCGGCACGCCACCGGCACGCTCGTGCAGGCGTTGCACTGCTTTTGCGGTAAACGGAAAGCGGGTCCCACCAGCCACCCGCCAGCGGTGGCGCAGGTAGGCGGCGGTACCGCGCCCGTCCAGCGGCATCAAGTGGTAGCGCGCGGTGATGCGCTGGGCCAGCTGGCGCAGGTCCGGGCGCGCCAGCATGTCGCGCAGTTCGGGTTGCCCAAGCAGCAGGATCTGCAACAGCTTCTGGGTATGGGTTTCCAGATTGGTCAGCAGGCGCACCTGCTCCAGCGCATCGGTCGGCAGGTTCTGCGCCTCGTCGATCAGCACCACCACGCGCAGGCCTTGTGCGTAGGCATCGAGCAGATAGGCATTGAGCGCATCGATCAGCGCCTTGCTGCTGCCGCGCCGACCTTCGATGTCGATGTGCAGCTCTTCGCAGATGCTTTCCAGCAGTTCCACCGCGTCCTGGCGTGGGTTGAGCACCAGCGCGATGCGGGTGTCGTCCGGCAGTTGCTCCAGCAGCAGCCGGCTCAGGGTGGTCTTGCCGGTGCCGACTTCGCCGGTGAGCTGCACGAAGCCGCCGCTGCCGCCCTTGTCGACGCCAAACAGCAGGTGCGCCAAGGCATCGCGGTGGTGTTCGCTGAGGTGCACGAAACGCGGGTCCGGCGTGATCGAGAAAGGAGCTTCGTGCAGGCCGTAATAGCCGAGGTACATGCGCGGGCATCAGGCTGGGGAGGCATTAGCCTGCCATGTCCGCCGAGCCGGCGCGAGCGGACCCAGTGCGCGACACGTGAATCAGTCGACGAACTGCCTGGCCTCGCTGACGCCCAGCACTTCGGGATGGTCCGTGTGGGACGCCCGCGTGCGTCCACGTGCCAGCATGCCTTGCGCGAACACCACGCCGAGGATGATCGCCACCCCCGCGTAGAAACGCGGGCTGAGGTCGTGCTGTTCGCCGAAGAAAATCGCGGCGAGGACAATCGCGTAGATCGGCTCCAGGTTCACCGACAGCTGCGCCGTGAACGCACTCAGGTGGCGCAGCGCAACCAGGCACAGGGCAAACGGAAACAGGGTGCAGGCCAGCGCCAGCAGCAATAACCATGCTGAATCCACGGCGGATGGCAGCACCAGCAGCGGACCCGCGAAGGCCGGTACCAGCAACGGCATCACCGGCGCCAGCAGGGTCAAGGTGAGGGTGCCGGCGCCGAGTTCCAGCGCGGTCACGGTCAGCGGGTCGCCGGCTTCGACCATGCGCTTGTTGAGCGTGCCGAACAGCGCCACGAAAAATGCCGAGGCCACCCCGGCCACGATGCCCGCCCGCATGCCTGCGGGAACTCCGCCGACGATCAGCCAGATTCCGGGCAGCGAGGCCAGCCCGAGCAGCAGATCGCGTGGCTGGAAGCGCTGTCGGGTCAGCAGTGGTTCCACCAGTGCGGTCATCGGCGTGGCGAAGGCGATGCAGGTCGCGGCGACCGAGGCGTTGGACAATTTGATCGCCCCGTAAAAGGTCAGCCAGTGCAGCGCCACCAATGCGCCGATACCGGCATAGGCCCAGCGCACTCGCCAAGGCATTGCGCGTACCCCGCGCCAGACCCGCGGCAACAACGCCAGTACCGCCACCACGATCAGCATCCGCCACCACACCAGTGGCAGCGCCGG
>JBBSTP010000136.1:0-5984 GCA_038235795.1 Lysobacterales bacterium
ACGGAAGCGCGGATGCGACAGCAGGCGCGTGACGCGCTTGCGCTGGCGCAGGGAGAACCGCGGCTGCAGCAGCCAGATTTCCTGCATCGGCAGCGAGAACCGGCGCGGCAATGCCGTCCGCGACACCTGGTGCAGGGTGACCCGGTCGGCAGCGCGGCGTTGCGCCTCGACCGCATGCACGCCCTGCGCCTGCAGCAACGCCAGCGCGCGGCAATAGGCCGGCCACAACAGCACGGCGTACAGGAATGCGGGCGACACAGACTCATCCGCAGCCACCCGGCGGTCGGTGTTGCGCAGGCCGTCGATGAGCATCCTGCGCAGCGCGCCTGACTTGTTCGATGCCAGCGCCTGCGCGGTTTCCGGCAGCAATGCTGGCAGCAGGCCGTTCGCTTCAAGCAATTGGAAGCTGGCCTCGGCATGGCCGGACAGGAACATCTTCAGGGTTTCCTCGAACAGGCGCGCCGGCGCCGATTCGGCCAGCAGCGGCGCGAGCCGCGGGATCGGTTCGGCGGTTGCGGCTTCGATGCTGAAACCCAGCTTGGCCGCAAGCCTGGCGGCGCGCAACATCCGCACCGGATCCTCGCGATAGCGGGCTTCGGGATCACCGATCAACCGCAGCAGCTTCGCCTGCACATCCGCGTAGCCACCGGTGTAGTCGCGCACCGAGAAATCTTCGATCGCGTAATACAGCGCGTTGGCGGTGAAGTCGCGGCGGATCGCATCTTCCTCGATGCTGCCGTAGATGTTGTCGCGCAGCAGCCTGCCATCGGCGTGCACCTGGCGATCGCCGACCACATCATCACCACCGCTCGCGCGGAAGGTGGCGACTTCGAGGATCTCGCGGCCGTAGACCACATGTGCCAGCCGGAAGCGCCGGCCGATCAACCGGCAGTTGCGGAACAGCGACTTCACCTGCTCCGGGGTGGCGTCGGTGGCGATGTCGAAATCCTTGGGTGCACCGCCGGCCAGCAGGTCGCGTACTGCGCCGCCCACCAGGTAGGCGCCGAACCCGGATTCACGCAGCCGGTACAGCACGCGCAAGGCATTCGGGCTCATCTGCTTGCGCGAGATGCCGTGTTCGGCGCGCGGAATCGTGAGCGCCTCGATGATGGGCGTTTCGGGCAGCGGGGACGTCTTGTTGGCGGCGTTGTCGGTCATGCGTGGCGGCCGTGCCGCATTGTTCCATGGGTTGTCTAGCGCATTGCCAGTGGCATGCACGGGCCTCTATAATAGCAAGCTCGGTGCCCGGCCCAGCCGCTACCGAACCGGTCGTCCAACCGGCGAAGCGCGAGCTTCGACACTGCTCCCTTCGTCTAGAGGCCTAGGACACTACCCTCTCACGGTAGGTACAGGGGTTCGAATCCCCTAGGGAGTACCACCTGCCGAGTTGCGCACGGTGCCGCATCAGTAAATGGCCGCGCCAGCGCGCGATGGGCATGCGCGATCAATTCTCGAATTCAGTGTGGACCTGCACCTGGTTGCGACTTTTGTCCTTGGCCGCATAGCACGCCGCATCGGCCATTCGCAGGACGGGGCCGACAGTGCTGCCAGCATCGGGGCAACTGACCAGGCCGTTACTTACCCCGATGGAAAAGGTCCGCCCATCCCGAATAACGCGTCGAATCGACCTTGACGGCGCCACGGCGCAGCGTCATGCGACACGCCGCACAGTTTGCGGGCGATGAACACCAAACCGAAATAGCACATGGTAGCGTTCAACGTATTCCGCCCCGAAACGTCTCCCCACCCGCTTGTGGTCAGACAAAAAAGTGGCGCACTTCGGGGCTTCGGGGCTTCGCGCTGACGCCTTACTTCCGCGCCCCGGGAGCAGCTCAAATGAGCGGGACCAACGTGCAGGACATCGCAGCCGCACCTTTTTCGATGACGTTGGCCAATGCGATGCCGCAAATCGTCTGGACCGCCAATCCGGACGGCTTGCTGGACTACTACAACGATCAGTGGGTGGCCTATACCGGAATGACGGTCGAGCAGACCCAGGGTTGGGGATGGGCACCGGTGCTCCATCCAGACGATCTGCAGCGCTGCGTCGACGTCTGGAAGCACTGCGTGGAGACGGGCGAGCCCTACGAGATCGAATACCGGTTTCGTCGAGCCTCCGACGGCATCTACCGCTGGCACCTGGGCCGCGCCCTGCCGGTCCGCGATGCCGAGGGAACCATCCTCAAGTGGTTCGGCACGTGCACGGACATCCAGCACCAGAAGGACGACATCGACGCCGTCGAACGCACGGTCATCGAGCGCACGCTTGCGCTCACTGAAGCCAACGCGCGCCTGGAGACTGAGATTACCCAGCGCAGGACGCTCAGCGAAAAATTGCACCACGATACCGCCCGGCTCACCCAGATCATCGACACCCAGGCAGAGCTTGCCAAGGCAGGCCTGGAGCTTGATGCCTTCTTCGCGTTGGTGATCGTCCGGCTGGACGCGCTGACGCAGGCCGCGGGCGTGGTCCTGGAATTGATCGAAGGCGACGAGCTGGTGTATCGGGCCACATCCGGCGCCGCTGCGGAACAACGTGGGTTGCGTCTGAAACTGGATTCCAGCCTGTCCGGCCTGTCGGTGAAGAGTGGCGAAGTGCTGCATTCACGCGATACCGAGACCGACGGCCGGGTCAACATCGACGCCTGCCGTCGAATGGGCATCCGGTCGATGCTGGTGGCGCCGCTGTTCGATGATCATGGAGCCATCGGCGTGCTCAAAATCATGGGGGCGCAGCCCGACGCCTTCGACGAGGGCCACCGGCAGACGCTGCAGTTGATGGCAGGACTGGTTGGCGCCGCGATCGGGCATCAGGCCGCGTTCGAGGCCAAGCAGCGCCTGCTGGACGATCTGGCCAAAACCTCGGAGATAAGCAGCGCGCGCGATGCCAGGACGCGCGCGATCATCGCCAACGCACACAATGCGTTCATCGCGATCGACGAAGGCGACGTGATCACCGAGTGGAACCGGCAATCGGAAACGACTTTCGGCTGGTCGCGCGCCGAGGCGATCGGGCAGTCCATGGCCGAACTCATCATCCCGGAACGCCTGCGGGCGGCCCACCACGAAGGCATCCGCCGCTATCTCGCGAGCGGCGGCGCCATTGCCCTGAATCGTCGCATGGAAGTCCAGGGCCTGCGGCGCAACCGTGATGAATTCCCGGTAGAGCTGACCCTGAACAATATCAAGAGCGGCAAACGCATCGAGTTTTTTGCCTTCCTGCGCGACATCACCGATCGCAAGGAAGCCGAGGCCGACATCCTCAAGCTCAATGGCGAGCTCGACCAGCGGGTCATCCAACGCACCGCGCAGCTGGAAGCGGCCAACCGTGAACTGGAGGCATTCACCTATTCGGTGTCGCACGACTTGCGTGCGCCGCTGCGTGGGGTGGACAGTTTCAGCCGCATGGTCATTGAAGACTATGGTCCGAAGCTTGATGACGAAGGGCGGCGCATGCTCAACGTGGTGCGCTCCGAGTCGCAGCGCATGGGCCGGCTGATCGATGACCTGCTCGCCTTCTCGCGCGTGGGCCGTCTGGAAATGCGCCACCAGTTGATCGACATGGACGCGCTGGTATTGACCGTCATCGGCAACCTGGACCTGGCGCCCGAGCGCCGGCAGCAGATCAGGCTGATGCCGCTGCCGAATGCGTCCGGCGACCGTAACCTGATCCAACAGGTGCTGGTCAACCTGCTGTCCAATGCGCTCAAGTTCACCACCCACCAGCCGGCGCCGGACATCGAAATCGGGGGGCTGATCGGTGAGGGTGTAGTGTCGTACTACATCAAGGACAACGGCGCTGGCTTTGACCCGCGCTACAGCCACAAGCTCTTCGGAGTGTTCCAGCGACTGCACGCCGAAGAAGAATTCGAAGGCACCGGCGTCGGGCTGGCGCTGGTGCAACGTATCGTTCACCGCCACGGGGGTACCGTGCGGGCTGAAGGCGAGGTCAACGGGGGTGCGACGTTCTGCTTTTCCCTTCCGGTTGCCCAGGAGCAAGCATGAAAACACAAGCCAACAGCGTGGAAATCCTGCTGGTCGAAGACAATCTGCGAGACGCCGAAATTACCTTGCGCGCCCTGAAGAAAAGCAATCTTGCGAACCACCTGGTGCACGTCAAGGACGGACAGGAGGCTCTGGACTGGCTGTTTGGTAACGGGCCGTTCGAAGGGCGGGACGTGAATCAACACCCGAAAGTCGTTCTGCTCGACCTGAAACTGCCCAAGGTGGACGGGATAGAGGTGCTTCGCGCGGTGCGAGCCGACCCGCGGACGTGCCGGATCCCGGTGGTGATGCTGACGTCGTCACGCGAAGAACAGGACGTCGTGCGGTCCTATGACCTGGGTGTCAACAGCTATATCGTCAAACCCGTGGATTTCGAGAACTTTTCTTCCGCAGTGGCCCAGGCTGGTCAGTATTGGTTACTGATAAATCAGGAACCTTGCTAGCGCGCGCCATGAACCAGTTGCCTTCACGTCAGGACAGCACCTCCGCCGCGCGGAGAGCACTGCGCGTCGTGGTAGTAGAAGACAGTTCCCCTGATGCCGAGATCATCGTGCGCGAACTGCGTAGCGCCGGATTCGACGTGGACTGGACCCGGGTTGAAAACGAAGTCCAGTACCTGGCGGCACTCGACACCGCGCCGGACCTGATCATCTCCGACTACAGCCTGCCGCACTTCGATGGCCTGCTGGCGGCGGACCTGCTCAGCGAGCGCGGCCTGGAGATCCCGTTCATCCTGGTCTCCGGCATGGTCGGCGAGGAAAAGGCAGCGATCGCAATCCAGCGCGGCGCGGACGACTACCTGCTGAAGGACCGTCTGGCTCGCCTCGGGCCGGCGGTTCGTCGTGCGCTGGAGGTTCGGCAAACGCGAAGGGAGCGAACGCTGGCGCTTGCGGAACTTCACCGCAGCGAGCGCGCCTACCGGCAACTGGTCGACACACTGCCGATCGCCTTGTACAGCACCGATGCGCGCGGGCGGATCCTGCTGTTCAATGAAGCGGCGGTCGAATTGTGGGGGCGGCGCCCGCAGCTGGGTCAGGATCTTTACCACGCCGGCCTTGAGTTGCTTGATGTGGACGGCCAGGTGATCCCGCAAGCGCAATGGCCGATCGCGCGTGTGCTACGGGAGCGCCAGGGGCTCCGGGACGCGGAGTACTTGTTGCAGCGACCCGACGCCACGCGCCGCCATGTATTGTCCAACCCGCAGCCAGTCTTCAGCGAAGACGGCACGCTGACCGGCGCGGTCAGCCTGATACTGGACGTCACCGAACTCAAGCAGGCGCAACGGGCGCTGCTCGCCTCGGAGCTGTTTGCCCAGGCCACCATCGACGCTGTGACCGCGCATATCTGCGTGCTGGATGCCACTGGCAGGATTGTTGCCGTGAACATGGCCTGGCGCGAGTTTTGCCGACAGAACAATCCACAAGCGGAAGATTGCGAGGCGTCCTTCCTGGGCAGGAACTACCTCGGGATTTGCAGTGTGGCCTCCGGACCAGACGCGCAGAGCGCGGCTGCGATGGCCGAGGGAATCCGCCAGGTGATGGACGGCGCGGTGTCGGAATTCACCCTGGAATATCCCTGCCACAGCCCGACCCAGAAGCGCTGGTTCCTTAGCCGGGTCACGCATTTCCGCGATTCGAGCCGAAACATCGCCATCGCGCACGAAGACATCACCGTACGCAAGCTGGCTGAAATCGGCGTCCAGCGCTTGAACCGGGTCTATGCAGTGCTCAGCGCGATCAACGCACTGATCGTGCGCGTGCACGATCGCGACACCCTCTTCCGCCAGGCATGCCAGATCGCGATCGAGCACGGCGGATTCCACATGTCGATGATCGCCATGGTCGACCCGGCCACGGACAGGGTGGTTCCAGTTGCCTCGGCAGGCAAGGACGAGGACATCATGTCGGCGATCAGGAAGATCCTCTCCTCGGATGAAAAAGCGTCTGCAACAATGGTTGTGCAAGCGATTCGGAAGCAGA
>JBBSTP010000137.1:0-5983 GCA_038235795.1 Lysobacterales bacterium
CAGCACCAGGGGCGATTCGCGTCTCGCATGGAATGATGCCCGCGGTGCCGTCAAGGATGGTTGGCATTACATCGAACGTGCCATGCCGGGTGATGCGGACCGCGACGGCCGCTGAGTAGCCCACAATCGTTTGTTTGCCGACCACAACCACGGCCCGGAAGGGCCGGGGTTTTTCATGTGCCTGACTCGCGCACCGCCCATATCAACCATCCCCTACGCCAAGAGTCGGCTAGACTCTTTCGGGTTTGATCAATCCATCGCCGTCCACGGAGCCTTCCAGCATGTCGAAACTGGCCTATCGCCGCGTCCTGTTGAAACTTTCCGGCGAAGCCCTGATGGGCGAAGAGGACTACGGCATTGATCCGAAGGTGATCAGCCGTTTGGCCCGCGAGGTGATTGAGGCCCGCGATGCCGGGGCCGAAATTGCGCTGGTGGTTGGCGGCGGCAACATTTTCCGCGGCGCCGGGCTGGCCGCCGGCGGCATGGACCGGGTGACCGGCGACCAGATGGGCATGCTGGCGACCGTGATCAACGCGCTGGCGATGCAGGACGCACTGGAAAAGCTTGGCGCCAAGGCGCGGGTGATGAGCGCGATCAAGATCAATGACGTGTGCGAGGACTACATCCGCCGCCGCGCGATCCGCCATCTCGAGAAGGGCCGCATCGCGATCTTCGCCGCCGGCACCGGCAACCCCTTCTTCACCACCGATTCCGGGGCCGCGCTGCGCGCGATCGAGATCGGCGCGGACCTGCTGGTCAAGGCGACCAAGGTCGATGGCGTGTACGACAAGGATCCGAAGAAGCACGCCGACGCGGTCAAGCTTGACAGCCTGACCTACGACGAGGTGATCGCGCGTGACCTGCAAGTGATGGACACCGCCGCATTCGCGCTGTGTCGCGACAGCGACTTGCCTTTGCGCATCTTCGACATGAATCAACCCGGTGTGCTGCTGCGGCTGCTGCGCGGCGAGGCACTTGGCACCTTGGTGCAGGGCCGCAACTGAGGCGGGCAACGTAATAGCGTCCGCGCCGGGCGCAATGGCAGTCTCCGCGCATGCATGCTCACGACCATAAGGACGGTACCCGCGCCTTCGCCTGGGTGACCCTGATCAACCTGGCCTACACGGTACTGGAGGCCGGGTATGGCTTTGCCACCGACTCGCTGGCCTTGCTGTCGGATGCGCTTCACAACTTTGGCGACGTGCTTGGCCTCAGCCTGGCCTGGGGCGCGGCGGTGTTGGCCAAGCGCGTGCCCACCGAGCGCCACACCTACGGCTGGCGGCGCGCAACACTGTTGTCGCCACTGGCCAATGCGGTGCTGCTGGTGGCGTTTTCGGGCGCGCTGGGTTGGGAAGCGATTCGCCGGTTCAGCGCGCCGCCCGACATCGCCGGGCTACCGGTCATGGTGGTCGCCGCGATCGGCATCGTGATCAACCTCGGCGCTGCCTGGATGGTGCGTGGTGGCCATGAGCATGATCTCAACCGCCGCGGCGCATACCTGCATCTGGTTGCCGATGCCGCGGTTTCGTTGGCGGCAGTACTGGCCGGCGCCGGCGTGTGGTTTCTCGGCTGGTCCTGGCTGGATCCGGCTACCGCGTTGTTGATCGCGGTGGTTGTGGCATTGGGCTCGTTCGGTCTGCTGCGCGACGCGTTCAATGCGGCAATGGACGCGGTTCCACGCGGCATCGACCAGAAACGGGTGCGTGAATGGCTGCTCGGCCAGCAGGGTGTGTCCGTCGTCCACCATCTGCACATCTGGTCGCTGGGTGCGGGCGAAATCGCGCTGACCGCGCATCTGGTGCGCGCCGGCGACGCCGACCATGATGCCTTCATCGACCTGCTAAACAATGGTCTGGATGCGAACTTTGGCATCAACCATGCGACCGTGCAGATCGAGCGCGGCGGCGCCTGCGGGCACGACGACCATGATCGTGCGCCACATGGCGCGAACGCCAGCAGCGACGCGCATTCCGACCACGCCTGACCCGCGCATTGATGGCGGAGTGACGCGGTCTACGGGGTTCCCTGTCGGGTCGCTTATAATTCCGGGGTTATCCACGGAGCCTTGGAGCCCGAGATGCTGAAAGAGATCATGAAAGACGCCGAGTCCCGCATGGCCAAGAGCATCGAGGCGCTCAGGCACAACCTGGTCAAGCTGCGCACCGGCCGCGCCAATACGGCGATCGTTGACCACCTGAAGGTGAATTATTACGGCTCTGAAATGCCGCTCTCGCAGGTCGCCAGCGTGGCGATCACAGACGCACGCTCGATCACTATTACCCCTTGGGAAAAACAGATGGTCGGGCCAGTCGAAAAAGCGATCCTGGCCTCGGACCTGGGCCTGACCCCGACCACCGCCGGCACCGTGATCCGCCTCAACATCCCCGCGCTGACCGAAGAGCGCCGCCGCGACCTGACCAAAATCCTGCACAGCGAGGCCGAAGACGCCAAGGTCGCGGTGCGCAACATCCGTCGTGACGCCAACCACCAGGTCAAGGAACTGCTGAAGGACAAGACGTTGACCGAGGACGAGGCCAGCCGCGCGGAAGCCGACATCCAGAAGCTGACCGATTCGGCGATCAAGGATGTCGATGAGGTGGGCAAGGTAAAGGAAGCCGAGTTGATGGCGGTCTGATCGGGCCTGTTGCGCTTGGTCATGCAGCGTCATAGGCGGGATTCGGCGGCAGTCACGTACTGTTCGTACGATCCTGCCTTCTCACCCGCCTCTTCCTTCCCTGACCTGCGCTCACGACGGCCCGATTCCCCCCCGCTGGTGGGGTCGTGCCCATGACCGAATCGGCTCGGATCCCGCGCCACATCGCGATCATCATGGATGGCAACGGGCGCTGGGCGCAGCAGCGCCGCCGACCGCGGATCATTGGCCATCGCGCGGGCGCGCGGGCGGTGCGTACCTGCGTCGAGTTCTGCCTTGAGCACGGTATTGGAGCGCTGACCCTGTTCGCGTTCTCCAGCGAAAATTGGGACCGCCCTCAGGACGAGGTCGGCGGCTTGATGAAGCTGTTCCTGGGAGCACTGGAACGCGAGGTCGACGAACTGCACCGGCTCGGCGCGCGGCTGCGCTTCATCGGCGAGCATTCGCGCTTCGATGCTGCCCTGCTCGCCCGCATGCACGCCGCCGAGACTCTGACCGCTGGCAATCCCAGGCTGCAATTGACCATCGCCGCCAGTTACGGTGGCCGTCAGGACATCGCGGCTGCCGCGCGCAGCCTGGCAATTGATGTGGCGTCCGGGCGCCTGCGCCCCGAGCAGATCGACGAGCATGCACTTGGCGCCCGCGTCGGCCTCGCCGACCTGCCCGCTCCCGATCTGTTCATCCGCACCGGTGGTGAAATCCGGATAAGCAATTTCCTGCTGTGGCAGCTGGCCTACACCGAACTGTGGTTCACCGATACGTTGTGGCCAGACGTGGATGCGGCCACACTGCAACGCGCCCTGGACGACTATGCCGGGCGCGAACGCCGCTTCGGCCTGACCGGCGCGCAGGTGGCGACCACGGCCTCCGGGGGAATTGAATGACCAAAACGCGCCTGCTGGCCGCGCTGATCATGGCGCCCATCGCCATCCTCAGCGTCCTGTTCGTCTCCACACCGGTACTGGCCGCGTTGAGCGCGCTGCTGTTCCTGGCGGCCCTGTGGGAATGGCTGAAGCTGGCCGACGTCCAGGACACCCTGGCCCGCACCATCCTGCTGCTGCTCAATCTGGCGCTGATGGTGGCCTTGGTCTGGGGGTCGCGCTCGACCCAGGGTGGATCGTTCGTCCTGCTGCAACTGGTGGTAGTGATCGGAGTGATCTGGTGGCTGCTGGCGATGATCTGGCTGAAGCATTACCGCTTCGCGTCCGACCCTGACAGCCACGCTCGGGTGTTCAAACTGGCTGCCGGCACCCTGGCGGTGATCCCGGCCTGGTCCGCACTTGGCCTGATCCACGTCAGCCAGCCGAACGGGCACCGCTGGTTGCTGCTGGCCCTGTTCCTGGTCTGGGCGGCGGATACCGGTGCGTATTTCGCGGGGCGTGCGTTCGGCGGCAAGTTGTTTGGAAACCGCAAGCTGGCGCCGCGGATCAGCCCCAACAAGAGCATCGAAGGGCTGATTGGAGGCCTGTTGCTCGCGCTGGTGGTCGCGATGATCGGCGCGCCGCTCGCGGGCGCAACGACTGCTCAACTACCGGCTGTGGCCGTGGTGGCGCTGGCCAGCGTGGGCTTTTCGGTCGTCGGCGACCTGTTCGAAAGCATGCTCAAGCGCCATATCGGGGTCAAGGACTCCGGCGACATGATCCCCGGCCACGGCGGCGTGCTGGATCGCGTCGACAGCGTGCTGGCGGCGTTGCCGGTGTTCGCACTCGGCAAAATCTGGCTTGGGTTCTAGCCGATGCAGCAGGTTGCAGTCCTCGGCGCTACCGGTTCGATAGGCGCGTCCGCGCTGGACGTGATCGCGCGCCATCCGGGCCGGATTCGCGCCAGCGTGCTCGCAGCCGGGCGCCAGGTCGATGCCCTGCTTGCGCTATGCCGGGAGCACCAGCCGGCGCACGCAGTGATCGCCGATGAGGCCCTGTATCCGGCGCTGCGCGATGGCCTGCGCGATGCCGGCCTCGCGACCGAGGCACATGCCGGCACGGGCGCACTGGACGCATTGGCTGCCAGCGATGCCTGCGACAGCGTGCTCGCCGCGATCGTGGGGGCTGCCGGCTTGGCGTCCACGCTGGCCGCAGCCCGCGCCGGCAAGCGCCTGCTGCTGGCGAACAAGGAATCGCTTGTACTGGCCGGCGAACTGCTGATGACTGCGGCCCGCGAGGGCGACGCGACCATTGTTCCCATCGACAGCGAACACAATGCGATCTTCCAGTGCCTGGCCGGATGCCCGGACCCGGCTGCAGTGTCGCGGATCACCTTGACCGCATCAGGCGGTCCGTTCCGTGGACGCAGCCGCGCAGAACTGGCACACGTGACGCCGACGCAGGCGGTGGCGCACCCCAAGTGGTCAATGGGTCCGAAAATCTCGGTGGATTCGGCCACCCTGATGAACAAGGGGCTGGAAGTCATCGAGGCCCACCACTTGTTCAATATGCCGGGAGAACGCATACGCGTGCTGGTGCATCCGCAGTCGCTGGTGCATTCGATCGTCGATTTCATCGATGGCAGCTCGCTGGCCCAGTTGGGCCTGCCGGACATGCGCACTGCGCTGTCGGTGGGCCTGGGCTGGCCGCAACGGATCCAATCCGGAGTTGCCCCACTCGATCTGCTGACCGAAGGCGCCCGGCTGGAGTTCGAGCCGCCGGATCTGGATGCGTTTCCGTGCTTGCCCCTCGCGTTTCGCGCACTTGCAGCCGGTGGCACCGCCCCAGCGGTGTTGAACGCGGCCAATGAAGAGGCTGTTTCAGCGTTTCTTCAGGGCCGGATCGGTTTCCTGTGCATTCCCGAGACCGTCGCCGCCACCCTGGATGCCCTGCCGATGCAGCCCGCCGATTCGCTGGACGTCCTGCTTTCCGCCGATGCCCGGGCACGCTCGCGGGCCCGGGCACTGATCGACGCCCGTCCCGCCAAGCGGTCGCAAGCTCGGGCATGAGTACGCTTCTCGGCTCGCTGTGGTGGATGCTGGTGGCACTCGGGGTGTTGGTCACCTTCCATGAGTTCGGTCATTTCTGGGTCGCGCGCCGCCTTGGGGTCAAGGTGCAGCGTTTTTCGGTCGGGTTTGGCCGCGCGCTGTGGTCGCGCCGCGGCAAGGACGATACCGAGTACGTGATCGCCGCGCTGCCGCTGGGCGGTTACGTGAAGATGCTGGACGAGCGCGAGGGCGACGTGCCGGATGCGCTGCTGGACCGCGCGTTCAACCGCAAACCGGTGTGGTCGCGGATCGCGATTGTTGCTGCCGGTCCCATCGCCAACCTGTTGCTGGCGGTCGCCCTGCTCTGGGCGATGCTGGTGATCGGCCGACCCGACTACGCCCCCGTGGTTGGCAAGGCCGAG
>JBBSTP010000138.1:0-5968 GCA_038235795.1 Lysobacterales bacterium
CCACCACCAGACGCCCGCACAAGTCACCTGCGCACACTGTCAAAGATCTCAGGTCGAGGCCTCAGCGCCTGTCCCTTTCCCCAAACACCTGAGTGCCCGAGGGAGCCGCACATCATACAAGGTTTTTGACGACCGTCAACAACGCGTGACGAACATCTTTTACTTGCTTCAGCGGCCGGTAAGAATTCTTACTGCCCACGTCTGTGGTCGAACAGTATAGCTAAGATTGCTGCGCTGCCGCAAGCTTGGTTAGCACGAACATTCAACATTACTCGCTCCCATGTAGTATTACCCGGGCGAAATTTCGCTTGCCAACGGCAAGGAGGCCCTCAAAGCCTGGCAGGAAGATCCGTGATGCATCCTCGAACACCTCACCATCCACACGTACCGCGCGCTCTTTCAGCTTGCGGTTGGCCTCGGAATTACTGGGCATGAGGCCTGCGGCGACCAGTAGAGCCGCAACGCGCAGCCCCTCCGCAGGCACAAGGACCTCCTGCAAGGGTAGATTGCTGGTGTCCCCTTCTCCGCGAACTGCCGCATGCCAACCGGCCACGGCCAGTTCCGCCGCGGCATCGCCTTGAAAACGCGCTGCCAGTTCCCGCGACAGCCGCAACTTGACGTCTCGCGGATTAAGGCCACCCGCTTCGATGTCGCGTTTCAATGACTTCGCTTCATCGACACCAATGGCGAAGCTGAGCAGTTCGATCCAGCGCCACATCAGCTCATCGCCGATCTTCATCGTCTTGGTCACGATGTCGATCGCCGCCTCATTGATGCCGATGTAATTGCCCAGCGACTTCGACATCTTCTGCACGCCATCCAGGCCTTCCAGCAGCGGCATGGTCAGCACGACCTGCGGCGCCTGGCCGTGGTGTGCCTGCAGGCCACGACCTACCAGCAGGTTGAACGTCTGGTCGGTGCCGCCCAGTTCGACATCGGCCTTGAGCGCAACCGAATCAAAGCCCTGCACCAGCGGATACAGGAATTCGTGGATGGCGATCGGCTGCTGCCCGGCGTAGCGCTTGGAAAAATCATCGCGCTCGAGCATGCGCGCCACGGTGTGCTGCGCCGCCAGTTTGATCATGTCGGCAGCGCTCATCGCTCCGAACCACTCGCTGTTGAAACGCACCTCGGTGCGTTCGCGGTCGAGCACCTTGAAGACCTGGTCGGAATAGGTCTGGGCGTTGATCAACACGTCTTCGCGGGTCAGCGGCTTGCGGGTGACGTTCTTCCCGGTCGGGTCGCCGATCATTCCGGTGAAGTCGCCGATCAGGAAAATCGCCTGATGGCCGAGGTCCTGGAACTGCCGCATCTTGTTGAGCAGCACAGTGTGGCCGATGTGCAGGTCGGGAGCGGTTGGATCGAAACCGGCCTTGATCCGCAGCGGGCGGCCTCCCTGCTTGAAGGATTCGGCCAGGCGCGCCTGCAGCTCCTCGCGCTTGAGGATTTCGGCGCTGCCGCGGGCAATGAGGTCGAAGACGTTGTTGAGGTCGGAATGCTGCAGGTCCGTCACGGGTCATGCTCTTGAAGGAATGTTTCGCTGGCGGCCCTGCGCTGTGACCGCGATTTGGGTTGACCGTTAAAGTAACGTTAAAAAGTGACGAGGGAAAACATTCGGCGATTCAATGGGTTGACGCATGTATTTCACCTGTCTATGGTACCGCTTTGACGCGATCATCACGCCGACGGGGAATGTACGCATGACTGATTCGAGCCACGACGCAGTGCGTCGCAGCAATCTGCAGCGCGCGAATGCCGCACCAGCGCCCGATGCATTCGCACCTCGTCAACCGTATGCCTTCAATGGCCGCTGGACCCGCCGCCACTGGCTACACGCCAGCCTGTTCGCTACCATCGGCGCACTGGTGGCAGCGATCGTGCCCGGATTTTCAACCGCGATGCAGGCGCCTGGCCACAGCCAGCGCATGACGCTGGCGCTGTCATTACCGCGCCTTGGCTTGAAGCGCAGCCTCACATCGGACCACTGGCAGACGGTGTCGCTGAAGTCCGGACAAACCCTGAGCGGCGTGTTCGCCGAACTGGGAATCCCGCAAAGCCAGCTGCAGGACGTGATGCAGCATCCGAAGATCCAGCCGATGCTGCGGCGCATGCGTCCGGGCACGGAAGTGAGCTTCAACCTGCCGGCCGACGGCAGCGTGCGCGCCATGCGCATCGACATGGGCAAGTACGGCATCAATGGCGAGGCTGTTGAACTCGAGTTCGATGGCGACGCGCTGCGCGAGCGCGAGATTGCGCACGAAGTCACCACTCGCACCGTGGTGCTCAGCGGCAGCGTGGGCCCGTCCTTGTTCACGTCGGCGCGCAAGGTTGGCCTGGGCAGCAGGCAGCTCAGCCAGCTGACCGACGAGATGTTCAAGTACGACATCGATTTCGACTCCGACCTGGACGACAACGACCGCTTCAGCGTGGTCGTCGACCAGACCTGGAAGGATGGCCAACTGGTCGATACCGGACCGGTACTGGCCGCGACCTTTACCCTGGATGGCAAGCTCAAGAGCGCGTTCCGGCACATGCGCAATGGCAAGCCGGAATACTTCAGCCCCGATGGCCGATCGCTCAAGCGCCCGTTCATTCGCATGCCGATTCCATATGCACGGCTGACCTCGGGATTCGGCGGTCGCAAGCACCCGGTGCTGGGACGCTTCCGAATGCACAAGGGCGTGGACTACGCCGCTGGCACCGGCACTCCGATCCAGGCCGCCGGCGACGCGCGGGTTGAATTCGTCGGTTACAAGGGCGGCTATGGTCGCGCGGTGATCCTCAACCATGGCGGTGGCCGCACCACCCTGTACGGCCATATGTCGCGCTTTGGCAAGGAAAAGGTCGGCCAGCGCGTCAGCCAGGGCACGGTGATCGGCTATGTGGGCGCCAGCGGCCTGGCAACCGGCCCGCACCTGCATTACGAATTCCGGGTCAATGGCGTGCACCAGAATCCATTGAAGATGACCCTGCCGCCGCCGCAACCCCTGCAGGGCATTGCGCTGGTGGCGTTCAAGAACGAGACCGGGCGAGCCTTGGCCAAGATCCGCGAGGTCGAGGACGTGATCTACGCACCGGGTGACGACACCCGCGTGGCCAGCGCTGACAAGCCGGCGCGTGGCCGCAACCGCAACAAGAAGGGCTGATCCGCACCGCCTGATCGGGCGCGCTGGCGCGATGCGATACTGCGCGCCATGTCGAATGCCGCGCCCCAACACTATTTCATTGGTCTGATCTCAGGCACCAGCGCCGACGGCATCGATGCCGCGCTGGTGCGTTTCGATGACGACAGCCCGCACGCCACGCCGCACCTGATATTCGGCCACACCTATCCGTGGGAGCCGACGCTGCGCGCACGACTTGTCGAACTTGGACAGGTTGCTGCATCACTGACCCTGGACGATGTCGGCGAACTGGATGTCCGGGTTGGCCGTGCGTTCGCGCAGGCCGCATCCGCCGCCATCGCGGCTGCCGGCATCGAAGCTGGCGCATTGAGCGCGATTGGTTCGCATGGGCAGACCCTGCGCCATCGCCCGCATGGCGAGATACCGTTCACGCTGCAATTGGGCGATCCGGCGACGATCGCCGAACGCTGTGGCGTGCGCGTGGTCGCCGAATTCCGCCGTCGCGACGTCGCCGCTGGCGGCCACGGTGCGCCGCTGGTGCCCGCCTTCCATGCCGCGACCTTGCATTCTCCCGCCGAAGACCGCGCGGTACTCAATCTGGGCGGGATTGCCAATTTCACCCTGTTGCCAAAACAGGGTGCCGTGCGCGGGTTCGACACCGGCCCGGCCAACGGCCTGATGGACGCCTGGTGCCAGCGTCAGCTCGGCCATGCCTACGATGCCGGTGGCGCGTTCGCCGCGCAGGGCCGCATCGATGATGCCCTGCTTGAACGCCTGCTCGACGAGGCGTGGTTCTCGCAGCCACCGCCAAAATCCACCGGCCGCGACACCTTCCACCTGCAATGGGTCGAGTCCAAGCTGCGTGGCGGCGAATCGCCTGCCGACGTGCAGGCCACATTGCTGGCGCTGAGCGTACGCACGATCACCGACGCCCTGTGTGCGGAGCAACCGGACACCCAACGGGTGATCACCTGTGGCGGTGGCGTGCACAACGCGGAGTTGATCGGAGCGCTGACGCGCGCGCTGCCTGGGGTCATCGTGGAGCCCAGCAGCAAGCATGGGCTGGACCCTGATTTCGTCGAGGCGATGGCGTTTGCATGGCTGGCGCGGGAAACCCTGGCAGGCCGCCCCGGCAACCTGCCTGCCGTCACCGGCGCTGCCGGCCTGCGCGTGCTGGGCGCGGTCTATCCGGCCTGAGTCAAGCGCTGCGGTTCACCCGACCGATCATGCCGAAGGCGTCATCAGGCACCTTCTTGATCTCTTCGATCGCTTCCTTCAAGGCAACTTGCTCGCGGGTGTTGAGCAGCTGCTTGCGAACCCGGTCCTCGATGGCGTCGATGCCGGACGTCAGGGCTTCCAGCGCCACTGCATTGGCGGCGCTGCCTTGCAGCTCGGCCAAGCGTTGCAGGCGTTCGAAAAGCTTGTTCGGGATTTCTTGCACGGTAAATGTTGGCATGGGCATTCGCTGCAGCCGCGCGGGGACGCGGCCTATTATCTACCCCGTCGCGCGCGTGGAAGCAAATTCAAGCCACCGGCGCCATCCGCGTCTGGCGGGACAGCCACAGGCACAGCAGCAATGCGGGAATGCCTGCAAGCGCGGTGCCCATGAAGAACAGGGCGTAGCCTTCGATCAAGCCTCGTCCCACCGCCAGGTGTTCCACCGCCACGCCCGAGAACCCCTTCAGGACCTTGCCTAGCAGCGCATAGAACGAGCTGAGCAGCGCGTACTGGGTAGCGGTATAGCCGATGCTGGTCAGGCTGGACATGTAGGCCACCAGCGCAGTGCCGGCGAAACCGGTTGAAAACCCATCAATGGCCATTGCGGTAATGAACACGGCGTGGTCGCCCTGCGCGTACGCCACCCAGGTGAATGCCGCATTGGACCCCGGCCCGAGGATGGCGCCAGCCAGCAGGGTGGGCACAAAGCCGAAGCGCACCGCACTGATGCCTGCTGCGGCGATGCCGGCCAGCGCCGCCACCAACCCGATCGAGGCGCGCACCTCGCCAACGAAGGCCTTGCTGAGGCCGATGTCGGCGTAGAACGGGTTGTTCATCGGCCCCATCACGAAATCGGGCAGGCGGTACAGGCTGATCGCCGCCAACATCAGCAGCGCCCATTTGCCGTGGGTCTTGAAGAACATGACGAACGGGCCACCGATCGCGTCCCAGAGGCCGGACACGGTCCACAGCGGGGCGTGCCCAACGACCTGCGGCGCCTGCGACGCGGCCGGCTCGCGGGCGAGGAACAGTGCGGCGAACATGCCCACGCCCATCAACGCCGCCATCACCCAGTAGGACGGCGCCCATCCGACATACGTGGCCATGATCAGGATCAGCGCGTCGGTGACCAGCAAGGCGGTGCGATAGCCGAATTGGGTGCCCGAGGTGAGCAGGCCCAACTCCTCGGTGCTGTCGGCGATCTCGATGCGCCACGCGTCGATCACGATGTCCTGCGTCGCTGAGGCGAACGCCGCGACCAGCGCCAGTACGCCGAACGTCACCAGCCCGCCGGTCGGCTGCACGATCGCCATGCCGGCCAGGCCGATCGCGACCAGGACCTGCGACACCAGCATCCAGCCTCGGCGATGGCCAAGCCGGCCCAGCAGCGGGACGTCGGTCTTGTCGATGATCGGCGCCCACAGGAACTTCAGCGTGTACGCCAGACCTACCCACGACAGGAATCCGATCGCCGACAGTTCGCTGCCGTTCTCGCGCATCCAGTAGCCCATCGTGTTGCCGACCAGGTACAGCGGCAAGCCGGAGGAGAACCCCAGCAGCAGCATCGCCAGCACCTTCGGCTGGCGCAGCGCGCGCAACACGGCGCCTGCGCCGGTCTGTTTCAC
>JBBSTP010000139.1:0-5967 GCA_038235795.1 Lysobacterales bacterium
CGGAAATGAAGACACTGGGCTTCGTGACCCGGGTCATGCGCGAGATCGGCACCGGCCGAGAACTGGCGGCGGTGTACGTGCCGACCACGCCCAACCCGACCTCGGGTTATCTCGAGATCGTTCCGGTCGAGAAGATGACGCCGACCGACTGGACCGTGGATCAAGCCATGAGTTTCATCATCAGCGGTGGCGCCGTGGCCCCTGACTCGATTCCGTTTTCGCCACCGCCGGTCAATTAGCCGGTAGTCGGCGAGCGGTTAAACCGTGCCGGGATGGATGCCCTCCACGACACGCGCCGAATCTGGAGAGCAAGCATGCGCGCCGACCTGATTCGCTTTCGCCAAGCCATTGTCGATACGCCAGCAATAACGCCATACGATCCGGCACTCCTGCTCGAACGCAGCGGCCGCTTGTCCTGCTACTACGGACCGTTCGACTACATCAACGTCGCTGCCAAGGTGGTGGTGGCCGGCATCACACCCGGCGCGCAGCAGGCAAGGAATGCCTTGAAGGCGTTCCAGAATGCGCTCGCATGCGGTCTCGGAGACGCAGAGGCGCTGGCGATTGCGAGGCGCACAGCAAGCTTTTCCGGTCCGATACGCAACAACCTTGTCGCCCTCTTGAATCGTGTTGGCTTGCACGATGCGCTTGGTCTCGCGTCATGCGCATCGCTGTTCACCGATGACAGCGAACTGGCGCATTTCACCTCAGTCTTGCGCAATCCTGTTTTCAATAACGGCAAAGACTACTCGGGCACCCCGTCGATCCTGGCAAACTCGATGTTGCACCGCCTGGCCGTGCAAGGCCTTGACCCCGAAATCGACGCGCTGAATGCAGCGATATGGGTTCTCGTGGGAAAAGAGCCAACCGCCGTCCTGAAGCATTTCGTCGCAATTGGAAGACTGTCAGCCGAGCAGGTGCTCCAAGGCCTGCCGCATCCGTCGGGTGCGAACGCAGAGCGCATCGCCTATTTTCTCGGCACGAAGTCCCGCGACACCTTGTCAACCAGGACCAACGCGGATGTGTTGGATGCCCGCTTGCATGAATTGCGGGCACGCATCAGTGCGCTGTGCTTCGACAGCAGGCGACCAGGCCGAGCCTGATCGCAGGTCCGTCGCATGACTCGTGGCATTGGCCGCAAGCATGCGTCCATGTTTACGATGTCTGCCTGCTTCCGGGGGAATCGTCCATGCTCAAGATCCGCGACCTGTCCAAGACCTATGCCAACGGCGTGCAGGCGCTCAAGGGCATCACGCTTGATATCCCGACCGGCATGTTCGGCCTGCTCGGCCCCAACGGTGCCGGCAAATCCACGCTGATGCGCACCATCGCCACGCTGCAGGATGCCGACAGCGGCAGCGTGCACCTGGGCGATCTGGATGTGCTGGCCGATAAACCCGAAGCGCGGCGGCGGCTGGGCTACCTACCGCAGGAATTCGGCGTCTATCCCAAGGTCACGGCGGAAGCGATGCTCGATCATTTCGCGATCCTCAAGGGCGTGGTCGAGCGCAAGCCGCGCAAGGCGCTGGTCGAGGCGCTGCTCAACCAGGTCAACCTGTGGCCAGTGCGCAACCGCAAGCTGGGGACTTTTTCCGGCGGCATGCGCCAGCGCTTCGGCATCGCCCAGGCGCTGATCGGGCAGCCGGACCTGCTGATAGTCGACGAGCCGACCGCCGGCCTCGATCCCGAGGAGCGCAACCGCTTCCTCAACCTGCTGGCCGAAGTCGGCGAACAAGTCGTGGTGATCCTGTCCACGCATATCGTCGAGGATGTCACCGACCTGTGCCCGCGAATGGCAATCATCGCGCAGGGCCAGCTGCGCCTGACGGGCGAACCCAACGAAACCATCCGCTCGCTCGATGGCCGGGTCTGGCAGAAGACCGTCGGCAAGGATGCGCTGGACGAACACCTGGCGGCCCACACCGTACTGTCCACGCGTCTGGTCGGCGGCCGCTCGGTGATCCACGTGCTCGACGACGCCAATCCGGGCGAAGGCTTCAGCGCCGTCGCGCCAGACCTTGAGGACGTCTACTTCGGCGAGTTGCGGCACGCTGCTGCGACCGACACCTCCGCTGCGCAGGCGGCCTGAGCCGTGCTTCGTCATCTGCTCGCGTTCGAGCGGCGCCAGCTGCTGCGCAACGGCGTGTTCTGGATCGTGCTCGCGGTGTACGCGCTGATCGGATTCGGCGCCATGGCCTCGGACAACGTCAGCTTCGGCGGCGGCGTCGGCAACACCATGCGCAATGCGCCGGCGGTGATCATATCTATCCTGGGCACCTTCAGCGTGTTCAGTGTGCTGCTGGCGACGATCTTCGTGGCCGGGATCGCGCTGCGCGATTTCGAGCAGCGCACCGCGGAGCTGTTCTTCGCCACGCCGATGAAGCGTCGCGACTACCTGCTGGGCCGCTTCGGTGGCGGCATGCTCGCCGCGATCGCGATCATGCTGGCAATGGCGTTCGGCCTTTACATTGGCAGCCAGATGCCGTGGCTGGACGCCAGCCGACTCGGGCCGACGCCCTGGAGCGCATACGCCTGGGCGTTCGCAGTGCTGGTGATCCCGAACCTGCTGTTCGTGTCCGCGTTGATCTTCCTGCTGGCGACGCTGACGCGCTCGATGCTGTACTCGTACCTGGGCGTGATTGCGTTCTTCGTGCTGTGGACAATGGCCGGTTACTTCACGCGCGACCTGGATTCGCGCTGGATCGGCAGCCTGATCGACCCGTCAGGCGGCAGCGCGATCGGCGAACAGATCCGCTACTGGTCCAGTGCCCAGCTCAACCACCAGTTGCCGCACCTGACCGGCGAGTTGCTGGGCAATCGCGCGCTGTGGCTGGGCCTCGCGGTGTTGCTTTTGCTGGCGGCGTTCCGCCTGTTCCGTGCCGACCGTGAAGGCCTGGTGCTGCGCAAGCGCAAGGCCGTTCGCGCCGATGCGCAGACAGTCATTGCGTCCGCTGCCAATGTGCCCGTGGCCAATGCCTCCGCGACGTCGTTGCCCAACGTCGCCTTGCGCAACGACTGGCGCGCACACTGGCGCCAGTACCTGCACCAGTCCTGGTTTGACCTGCGCGATACCTTGCGCGGCGCACCCTTCATCGTGATGCTGGTGCTCGGCCTGCTGCTGGTGTTGACGGTGCTCAAGTCCAGCGGCCAGCTCTACGGCACCGACATCCATCCGGTGACCGCGCACATGCTGTTTGTGATCAATGGCGGCATGAGCCTGTTCCTGATCATCATCGTCACCTTCTACGCCGGCGAGATGATCTGGCGCGAGCGCTCACTGCGCGTGGCCGAAGCGACCGATGCATATGCCACGCCGGACTGGGTACCGCTAGCGGCCAAGATGACCGCACTCACCGGCGTGATCGTGGTGGTTCTGGTGGCCTGCGCACTGTTCACAATGGGCTACCAGCTGGTCGAGGGCTACAGCAAGCTCGAACCGCTGTTGTATGCCAAGGGGCTGTTGCTGCAGCTGGTCCCGTTCGTGCTGATCGCGGCGCTGTCAGTGTTCCTGCAAGTCCTCAGCGGCAACAAGTTCGTCGGCTATGTGCTGATGATCGGATTTTTGATAAGCCGCGCGGCGATGGGGTTCTGGGACCTCGACCACGTGCTCTATAACTACAGCAAGGCATCGCCGACGCCGTATTCGGACATGAACGGCTACGGCCACTTCATCGGTCCGTGGCTGTGGTTCCGGGCTTACTGGGGCGTCTTCGCGGTGTTCCTGCTCGGCCTTGCCACCGCGTTCTGGCCACGCGGCACTTCGCTGTCCTGGCGCGACCGGGTCAAAACCGCAAAGCTGCGCCTGCGCAGCACGCCGCTGCGTGCGACGCTGGCGACCACGCTGCTGCTCTTCGTCGGCCTGGGCGGCTGGATTTACTACAACGCCGACGTGCTCAATGATTACGTGCCCGGCGACCTGGCCAAACAGCGCGCGGCGGATTACGAGAAGACCTACCGCAAATACCTCGACCTGCCGCAGCCGCGGATCACCGACATCCGCGCCGATGTGGACATTTACCCCGAGACGCGCAGCGTGACCATTCGCGGCCACTACGCGATGCAGAACAAGACCGACAAGCCGATCGAGCAACTGCACGTCAGTATCGATCCGGACATCGAAGTCCAGCGGCTGGAGTTCCCGGCTCACACGCTGGTCAGCCGCGACCAAGTGGCCGGCTATGCGATCTACCAGCTGCAGACGCCGTTGGCGCCGGGCGAGTCGATGGATTTCGACTACATCCTGCGCTCGCGGCCGCACGGCTTTCCGCTCAGCGGTGGTGATACCTCGGTGGTTTCCAACGGCACGTTCTTCAACAACATGGCCGCGTTGCCGCAATTCGGCTACAACGCAGGCCGGCAATTGCAGGACCGCAACGACCGCCGCAAGTACGGCCTGCCCGACCTGCCCCGGATGGCACCGATCGATGACCGTGCGCAATGGAACAACAGTTACATCAGCAGCGACGCCGACTGGGTCAACTTCGAGACCGTCGTGTCCACGACCAGCGGCCAGATCGCGCTGGCACCCGGCTACCTGCAACGCGAATGGACCAAGGATGGACGCCACTACTTCCACTACAAGTCCGAAGCCAAACTCGTGCCCTTCTTCTCCTGGTTGTCGGCCGACTGGAAGATCAAGCGCGACCAGTGGAACGACGTGCCGATCGAGGTGTATTACGACGCCAAGCACCCCTACAACGTCGACCGCATGATCGACTCGGCGAAGAAGTCCCTGGCCTATTACTCGAAGAACTTCTCGCCCTACCAGTTCCACCAGCTGCGTATCCTGGAGTTCCCTGGCTACGCGAGCTTCGCGCAATCCTTCGCCGGCACCATCCCCTACTCGGAGACCGTCGGGTTCATCGCCGACCTGCGCGACAAGCACAAGATCGACTATGTGTTCTACATCACCGCGCATGAGATCGCGCATCAGTGGTGGGCGCACCAGGTGATCGGCGCCAATGTGCAGGGCGCGACCATGCTGTCCGAATCGCTGGCGCAGTATTCGGCGCTCATGGTGATGGAGCACGAGTACGGCGCGCACAAGATGCGCAAGTTCCTCAAGTACGAACTCGACAATTACCTGTCCAGCCGCGCCACCGAACGCCGCGAGGAAGAGCCGCTGGCGCTCAACGAAAACCAGCAGTACATCCATTACCGCAAGGGTTCGATCGTGTTTTATGCGCTCAAGGATGCGATTGGCGAGGACACGCTCAATCACATCCTTTCAGGTTTCCTGGACAAGTGGGCATTCAAGGGCCCGCCCTACACGACTACGCGCGACTTCATGGCCGAGCTGTATGCCGGCACCGATCCCCAGTTCCATCCCCTCATCCGCGACCTGTTCGAGCGGATCGTGTTCTGGGACAACCGCGCGGTCGACGCCACCGCAAAAAAGCGCACCGACGGCAAGTATGTGCTGACCCTGAAAGTGCACGCGGCCAAGCTGGTCGCCGACGGCAAGGGCAAGGAGCACGAGGAGAAGATCGACGAGACGGTCGACATCGGCGTGTTCACGCGGCCGCCGGGTGGCGACGAGGAAGACGAGAAAGTGCTGTACCTGCGGAAGCATCACATCACCGCTGCCGACACCACGATCGAACTGGTGCTGGACGAGCCGCCGTACGAAGCCGGCATCGACCCGTACAACAAACTGGTTGACCGGGATTCCAACGACAACCGTAAGAAGGTGACGCTGGAATAGCCAGCGGCGGCATGCGGCCTGCAAAAATCCTTGCAGGCGCATTGCACTCAAGAATGCTTGCGACAAAAAAAGAGCCGGCAATGCCGGCCCTTTTTCGTGTCGGATGTCGCGCGCTTCTACTAGGAGCGACTCAGGCGCGCGAACCACGCTTGCCCGCGTAGGCGCCCTGGCCGCCGGTACGATGCTGCTTGGGACCGGCATGGCCGGCACGGGCAGCCGGACGCGCATGCGGACGCGGGGCAGCACCCGGACGTCCTGGCGAA
>JBBSTP010000140.1:0-5960 GCA_038235795.1 Lysobacterales bacterium
CGGATCATTTCCAAGGTGAGTCCGCGCTTGCCGTTGAGCACTTCATAGACACGGTTCGGCTGACCGATGGACGGCACCAGATCCTTCACGGTCAGGCCGCCCTGATCCATGCGGAATCGGATCGCCTCTATGGGGTCTGGCGCTGCGATCGCGAAGTGCTTCGCTTCGTACGCTTCCACCAGCGTGACGAGGATTTCGAAGCGGTCGCCTTCCTCGCTGCCCGGCTCCGGCTCGTTGTTGAAATAGGCGGAGACCTCGCGCAGGCCACGCTTATGGTCGGCCTTGGTGCGGATGGGATGGATGTTCATGCGTCCTCCACGGTGGCGGCGTCGATGCGGTTGTATTGCGCGTGTGTGCCGACGAACTTGATGTACACCGCCTGGAACTGGTACGCCACGGCCACGATCAGGCGGCCAACTGCATCCCCGGTTGCCAATGGGCCTTACTGGCCACGAAAGACTCGACCGACACCAGACAACAAAGAAGCCCCGCTTTCGCGGAGCTTCTAGTACTGCACCTTGCGGTCTACTCAGCGACCAAAGATCTGCGAGATCAAGCCACTGGCGAGCTGGACCATGTAATACGTGTTGTCCTCGGGGTACGGGCGCACCCACATGTAACCGGACGGCGGTTGCGCGAGGTCATAGGCGCGATAGTCGCGAACGTAATACCGCTCGACCACGTACTCGCGCGGGATGTTCTGGCCCTTGGCCCAGCGCTTGTAGGCCTTGGCTTCTTCCTTCTGCGCCTTGCTGACGGCCTTGTTGTAGTCCTTTGCTGCCTTGCTTTGATGCGCCTTGCCGTGACCCTTGGATTGATCGTGGGCGAAGGCCGTAGGAGCCGCAAACGCCAGCATGCCGATTGCAGCCGCGAGGGTGAGTTGTTTGAACATTGTGTTCTTCATGGTGGGTCTCCTTGTAAGCACGGGCTACCATAGGCCCGGCAGTCTGAACGAAGTGACAGTTCCGCGGACAAACTGGGTTTCCGTTCAGGCCTGCATGCCTGACGCTGGATGGCTGAAGAACGCCTCGGGCATACACACGAACGCTGTGCTCAAAGGTGCCGCACCGGCGAGATCGAGCCTCCGCGCGATGTCGCGGCCGACGAAATACATGCGCGAATCCAGGTCGCCGAAGAAGCCGAACTGGTAGGCGGTGTCCCAGCCCAGCGCACCGTTGCGCAGGCCGTCGCGCAGGGAGTCGTAAAGCCACAAATTCTCGCGGACGCGTTCGGGGCTGGCATTGCGCTGGTAGCGGCCGCGCCACATGGCGATGTAGTCGCCTTCGCCGCGGATGTCCGCAGGATCGGCCAGGTAGTTGGCCACGCCTTCCTCGTACATGGTGGCGTGGAAGCGCTGAAGCGGCGGGAGCTGGTCCATGGCCGTGCGCTGCGGGCAATGCCGCAAGGCGAGTTGGCGTTGCAGCACATGCACGGATTCATGGGTGACGTTCTGCTCCAGTCCGGCGATGTCGCCGCCGGCCTTGTCGATGGCGACAAAGAACTCCGGCGCGGTTTCACCGTCGAGGACGAAGCCGTCCGACGCGCCGCCGACTACCAAGTGGACAGTGATATCCACGGGCGCCTCGCCTTCGGGCCAATGCGATGCCAGGCGCCCGGCGATACGCGCAGCCATCGCCGGTGCGTCGCGCTGCAACGACGTCAGCAGCGTCGCGACAGTATCGGCCTGCGCAACGGAATCGTTGAGACCGTAGGCATCCACCTGCACGTGGCCAGTCCGTGCGAGCTCGCCAAGCGCAGCGGCATAGCCGTCGGCCGGTGTGTC
Organism: Lysobacterales bacterium; assembly: GCA_038235795.1. Lineage (GTDB taxonomy): Bacteria > Pseudomonadota > Gammaproteobacteria > Xanthomonadales > Xanthomonadaceae > Thermomonas. The sequence goes on from JBBSTP010000140.1 coordinate 1,784, forward strand.
GGGGATGTACTTCACCGTGTTTCGCACCATCGCGCTGGCACCGCGGCGGCCGGCGAAATCGCGCAGTTGTTCGGCCGTCAATGGTTCGCGCCTGGCGGCGCGCAGGAAATCCTCGGCAGCGGCGTAGTCGAAATGCAGCCGTAGCGGCACGGGCGCGGCGTGTGCAGCCGGCAGTGCGGCCAGCAAGATCAGCAGGAGGGCGAATTTATGGCGCATGCGGTACTCACGAGAAATGAGGCTAGTGCCATGTAGATGCGGACTGGCGGCGCCGGGTTTATGTCGCGATGCGAACCCCGAGCATGTTCGCCTTGGCTGACAGCACGTCGTGTTCCTCTACATCGCTGAACCTCGAATGCGTGCCCGACGAATCAATCCGCACCAAGAAGACGCCGCCGCTGCTGAATTTGTCGCTCACCCCTCCGCCGGCACCGCAAAGACCACACCCACCACCGCGATCACGATGCCGAACGCGTACAGCGACGCGCGCGCCTTGTGGCCCAGCTTCCACGCTGACAGCGCGGCCTGCAGCGACTGCAGCGCGTAATAGGTGACGAAGGCCTGGCTGGCGTAAGTGATGATCTGGTAGATGTCGGCCAGCCAGGTAATCGCGATTGCGGCAAGCGCTGTGACGGCGTGGCCGATGTTGACCGAAATGAACTTGTTGGTGGATTCGGCGATCAGTCCGCCGGCGCCGCTGGTGTCGGCGACCGCGGCAGACAATTGCGAGGCCAACGCCATGATCACGATCACCGGCAGCACCAGCACGCCCAGCGGGGCGAGCATGTCGATGATGGCGGTTTCACCGCCTTGCGTCGGCAGGTCGCTACTGAAGTAGCGAGTGATCAGCAGCATGAAGCACATGTAGATCGCGGTCGACAGCCATTGCGCCCAGCGCATGGTGCGCACGCGGGTCTTGGCGTCGTAGGCGCTGCCGAGGTAGCGGGAGGTCTCGAAGCCCTGCACCAGGATCACCAGCCCCAGCAGCACGCGGACTTCATGCGTGCCGCGGTCGTGCTGCAGCGCCGGCCAGTCGAACGTGCCGCCATGCACGGCGACCACGGTGGCCACCACCAATGCGGTGAGCAAGGCGCCGATCAGGGCCAGCTTCAGGCTCACCGCGCCGATGGTCAGGCGCTCCAACGCATCCAGCCCGCCGCGCAGGCCGAGGATGCCCACGGTGGCAATCACCAGGGTGGAGGCGACGCGAATCCAGAACGGGTCGACGATGTGGCCCAGCCGCAGCCCGAACGCGGCGAACAGGTTGAGGTAGTAGGCGACCGAGACGAAGTAGGCCAGCGACAAGGCAATTTCCGAGGCGCGCTCTAGCCCGGTGACCAGCACGGTCGGGTTGCCTGCAAACTCGGGTTCCACATGCAGGATGTTGTGGCGGATCGCCGAGCCGAACACGTAGGCGACTGCGCACAAGCCCAGCATCACCAAGGCTGCCCACCGGCCTGCCGCATGCGCGAGGATCGGGCCGGCGACCAGGAAACCGGAACCAATGATCGAGGCCAGCGGGGTGACCGTGGCCTGCCACATCGTGTAGCGCAGCAGGCGCGGCTGCAGGAACACGATGGCAAAGACAACGGTGGCGACTAGCAGGGCGATGTTGGATGCAGTCATGCGAAACCAGTTTGGGCAGGCGGCGGTCCGGTCGTGGTGAAAGAGCCGCTACCTGCTACCGACACACGGTGCGTTGTTCGTCCACGCCAACCAGTGCCGAATGGCGAATGCGCTCGCGAGGAATCATTGCCGGTGTCAGTGCCGCCTTCGCGATTCAAAGCCCAACGCGCAGGTACTCACTCCGGTGCGCGGGCCGGGTTGGGAAGCAGGCCGCCGGGATACTTGCGCCGCAACATCACCGTTTGCAGCAGCAGGATTACCGCGATGGCGACGGCGACCCATGCCGCGGTCTGCGCGCCGGGCAGCTGGCTGCCGGACTGCTTCACGTAGACGGCGATCAGCGCCCATAGCGCGGCGATCACGTAATCGATGTTGCCGCGCATGCGCAGGTTGACCATCAGCAGCATCAGCGCGGCCAGTCCGAAGATCACCAGGCTCCATGGCAGCATCTGGGTGGTGGAGGCCAGGTTGTAGGCCACGATCACCTGCGCCAGGTTGAGGAAGGCGGCCAGCGACAGCCAGCCGGCGTGCATCGACAGCGGTAGCCATGCCAGCATCCACTGGCCTTGCTGCGGGGTGCGGTCGTGCGACAGGATCATCGCGCAGCGGATCAGGCAGGCGGTTGCGCCGAAGATCACCAGCAGGCACAGCCAGAACTGCGACATCGCGAACAGCGGCATCCACACGGTGGTCAGCGCGAAGCCGGCTGCGGCCCATGGGGCGATGCGCGTCAGCGTGTCGTCACGGCGGCGGTCACCGGTGAGTTGCCAGATGGCATAGACCAGATCAAGCAGGAAGATCAGGCCCCAGATGGCGAAGGCGTAGCCCGCCGCCACTAGCAGGGTCGGATACCGATCCGACATGGTGCCGTTGTCCGGACCAAAGGTGCCGGTATTGGCTAGCCAGCCCACGACGGGCATTGCGATGGAGAACAGCAGCACGAGCAGGCGCATGACAGGTGTCTCCCCTCCGGTGTGAGGATCCCAATCTAGCGGGTCTGTGCGAAGGCGTCACTTATTCGCGTCGTGGACTTACCAGCCGGCCGCGTCCTGTTCCTCGGTCTTGCTGAAAGCCGAATGTGCGCCCGAGGAATCATTGGCTACGCCGGTGGCGAAATAGGCCACGCCGGTGCCGTGTTCGCGGTCGATCCACAAGCCGCTCAGCAAACCGTAGGCATTGCCGCTGTGGCCGATGCGTTTGCGGCCATCGCCGAACAGGTCGTCGCGGCAACCCTTGCCGACGCCGCTGGCCAGATGCTGCATCGCCAAGCCATAGCCGCAGAAGAATCCGCCGCGGTTGGGTTCATCGTCTTCGCCGATCTCGCCGTTGCTGCCATTCCAGGTCCACACCGGCGTGGTCAACGCGCGAACGGATGACGGCTGCAGGATCCGGACGCCGTCCAGGGTGCCGTCGTTGAGCAGCAAGCGACCGACCTGGGCGAGGTCGCGCGCCGAAATGCGCAGGCCGCCCTGCGGCGAAAACATCGCGCCATTGCTGCCCGGCGTCCAGCGCGCGAGTTTGCAAGGTTCGCCGTCCGCCACGATCACCGGGCACGGCGGTCGCACGCCGTGCAGGTCATCCTTTTGCGGCTTTCCATCGGCGTCGTACAGCACCACGGCGCGCGCAATCGCGGCATCGCTGCAGCCCATCCAGTTGAAGCAGGCATCGAGCTTCATCGGGAACAGGACCAGGCGCCGCATCAGTTGGTCGAAGCGCTCGCCGGTGGCGCGTTCCATCAGCTGCGCGACCAGCGGGAAGTTGAGGTTGGTGTAGCGGAAGTACGTGCCGGGTGCGTGCGCGTTGTCCCACGCGTTCGCGTCGTCGGTGAGCATGCGGGTGCTGCTGCCCAGCGGCACGTTCCAGTAACCGGCGCCATCGGTCAGGCTTGATGTGTGCGAGAGCAGCATGCGCAGGGTGATCGCGCGCTCGGGGAACGCGGGGTTGCGCAGGGTCCAGCCGAGTTGTTCCGACACATCGGTATCGAGGTTCAACTTGCCCTGCTCGACCAGGCGCATCACGCCAATCGTCGTCACAAGCTTGCTGATCGAAGCGATCCGCGCCGGATCATCAACCGTGATCGCGCGACCTGTGCCGACATCGGCCATGCCCTGCGCCTGCGCCGTCGTGATCCCGTCGCGATCGAACGCAACGCGCACGCGGGCGACGGGTTCGGCGGCGTGGCTCATGACGGGCAACAACAGGGCGATGGCCAGGATAGCGAAGCTGCGGTGCATGTCACTTCCCCGGCAAGACAAGTTTGGCGCGCGCGGCAGTCGCCGCCGTGCGTATGTGGCAATCATGCTGGTGGTCGTTGACCAGACCCATCGCCTGCATGAAGGCATACATCGTAGTGGGTCCGACGAACTTCCAGCCGCGTTGCTTGAGGTCCTTGGATAACGCGATGGCTTCGGGTGCGGTGGTGAAGCTGCGCAGGAAGTCGGCATCAGGTTTCTTCGGGCGCTTGTGCGTGTCAACTTCGAACTGCCAGAAATACCTCGCCAGCGAACCGAACTGGCGTTTCAATTCGATCGCGCGGCCGGCGTTGTGGATCACC
>JBBSTP010000141.1:0-5952 GCA_038235795.1 Lysobacterales bacterium
ATCTTCAGGCCTTCGATCGCCGACAGCAGGCGACGCGCGCGGGTGCTGGCGGTGCGTTCGTCCATTGCCACCAGCACTGCGAACTCATCACCACCGGTACGCGCATGCAACGCGTGTTCGCCGAATTCATCGCGCACCAGTCCTCCCATGCGCCGGATCATCTCGTCGCCGGCGACATGGCTCGCGGAATCGTTGACCAGCTTGAAGTGGTCGAGGTCGGCATAGAACAGGGTCAACGTGTCGGTGCTGGCCACCAGCAATTGCCGGGCCTGTTCCTCGAAGGTGTCCCGGTTCAGCAGGCCGGTCAGGGTGTCCCGGGTTGCGCGCTGGTGCAGGGCAGCGGTGATATGGGCATGCTCCTGGCGGGATGCCAGCAGCAGCACGGGGATGATCGAATACATCACCAGCATGATCATCAGCAGGGCACTGTCGTGCAGCGTCGCCGGGCGCTCGAATCCGCCCAGGCCCAGGCCGGTCATCAGGCTGATACAGAAGATTGTGACAGCGGTTGAGGCCAGGGTCACCATCGGCGAGAACCGCGCAGCCGCCCACAGAAGCAATGCCAGCGGCAGGCTGGCCAGTGCCAGCGGATACTGGGTGCCGATGCTGCCGACCATGTAGATCAGCAGCATGACCATCACCAGCAGCAAGGTCCAAATCGAAAGTTCGCGCAGTCGCGTTGCATGGCCGGCCTCGACGCTTTCCGGCGTCCGGTAGCGGCCATAGAGCACATACAGCACCACCGGCCCGATCGTGGTGAGGCCAAGCAGATCCCCGAGCGCCCACTGCAGGGCGACCCGCCCACCTTCAGCCGCCGGCACCATCCCGGCGCGCACCATGCCGTAGGCGCCAATAAACGCGCCGATCAGGCTGAGGATCAGGCCACCGCGCAACAGCAGCACACCGTCGCTGATCCGCAACTGGATCACGCGACGATGGTTGCGTACATACCAAGCGGCCAGCAGGGTCGCCACGGTATTACTGGCCAGCGAGTACGCCAGAAATTCGCGGGGGACGGGCACGAACAGCAAGTGCAGGCCCAGCATCGCGATCGGGATGATTGCAACGTAGCCGAGTCCGTAACGGAGTACGACCGCTAAACCGATGCCGGACGCCGGCCAGAACAGGGTTACGTCTCCGGGCGTGTGAGGGTAAAACACGGTGATCACCGCGCCGGCGAAGTACAGGCCAGTCAGCAGTGCCCCCCGCAGCAAGCGCGCCAATCCGGCTTGCATGAACCCGGTCTCGCCCCGAAAAGTCATGAACGCGTGCTTGCGCGTACTGGTGCGCCTCCGCATCAACGTCAGCACTCGATCACATTGACCGCGAGCCCACCGCGGCTGGTTTCCTTGTATTTGTCCTGCATGTCGCGGCCGGTATCGCGCATGGTCCTGATTACCTTGTCCAGGCTGACCTTGTGCTTGCCGTCGCCACGCAGGGCCATGCGTGAGGCATTGATCGCCTTGACTGCGCCCATGGCGTTGCGTTCGATGCAGGGGATCTGCACCAGCCCGCCGATCGGGTCGCAGGTCAGGCCCAGGTTGTGTTCCATGCCGATCTCGGCGGCGTTCTCGATTTGCCCCGGGCTGCCGCCAAGCACCGCAGTCAAGCCAGCAGCGGCCATGGAGCAAGCCACGCCGACCTCACCCTGGCATCCGACCTCGGCGCCTGAGATCGAGGCGTTTTCCTTGTAGAGGATGCCGACCGCCGACGCCGTCAGCAGGAAGTCGAACACGCCCTGCTCGTTGGCGCCGGGGCAGAAGCGATCGTAATAATGCAGGACCGCGGGAATGATCCCGGCCGCGCCATTTGTCGGGGCAGTCACCACGCGGCCACCGGCGGCATTCTCTTCATTGACCGCAAGCGCGTACAGGTTCACCCAGTCAAGCACCGTCAGCGGATCGCGCATCGCCGCTTCGGGCTTGGACGAAAGTTCGGCATGCAGGCTGGGCGCGCGCCGGGTGACGTGCAAGCCGCCGGGCAGGGTGCCGGATGCGCGGATGCCGCGCGCCACGCAATCCTGCATCGCGCGCCATAGCTCGCTCAATCCCTGGCGGATCTCGTCGGCGCTGCGCCAGGCTCGTTCGTTATCGAACATCAGCTGGGCGATGCTGATGTCGTTGTCGAGCGCGCGCTGGATCAGCTCGTCGCCGCTCGCGAACGGGTAGGCCACCGTGGTGGTATCGGCGACGATGCGGTCCTCTGCCGCCTGGTCCTGGTTGACCACGAAACCGCCGCCAACCGAATAGTAGTCGCGCGTGGCGATCTCGGTGCCCGCGACATCGAACGCAGCGAATCGCATGCCATTGGTGTGGAACGGCAGCTTCTGGCGCTTGTTCATCACCAGGTCGCGTTTCTCGTCGAAGCTGATCTCGTGCTGGCCATCGAGGTTGATGCGCTTCTGGCCGCGAATGCGTTCCAGCGCGGCCGGGATGATATCGGGGTCGATCATGTTCGGCCATTGGCCTTCCAGCCCCATCAACACCGCCTTGTCGGTGCCGTGGCCGCGACCGGTCAGAGCCAACGAGCCGAACACCTCGGCTCGGATGCGCGTGACATCCTGCAGGCGACCGGCCTCGGTGAGGTGGTGTTCGACGAAACGTGCCGCCGCGCGCATCGGCCCGACCGTATGCGAGGAACTCGGGCCGATGCCGATCTTGTACAGGTCGAAGGTGCTGACGGCCATGGGGCGGCGCTCGATGGTTGACGGAATACTTGCCGTGAACAATCACGACGAACACGCCTATTCTATGCCTGCCTTCGCAACCCTCGTGACGCAGGCGTATGGGACTGATCCTCTACCAGCGCGACGATTGCCATCTGTGCGACCTTGCCCTGGACGTGCTGGCCGCCGCCCGCGTACCGGACTTCGAGAGCGTGTTCATCGACGATGATGCATCGCTCGAGCAGCGCTATGGCGTGCGCGTGCCGGTCCTTCGCGACGAAGCGTGTGGCCGGGAACTCGATTGGCCGTTCGATGCAGATGCCGTGAATCGGTTCCTGGAATCCGGGGCGCCTACTTCAGCTGCGCAGGCCGTGGTCGCCAAGATGGATTCCCGGCGGGATGTCACTGGCGATTGACACTTGCGTCCGCCGCGCTGCGTTGCCAGCATGGGGCAGGGAGGATCGGATGCTGCACAGGCTCTTCTTGCTGTTGGGGATGTGGATTGCATGCGCCGTCGCGCTGGCGACGGTGCCGGAGCGCCCGCATTTCCGCATTGTCGGCACGACACAGGGCCTGCCCTCGACCGAGATTTTTGCGCTTGCGCGCGACCGCGATGGTTACCTGTGGATCGCGACCGCTGATGGGCTTGCGCGATACGACGGGGTGGACATGCGGGTCTGGCGGCATGACGCGGCCGATCCCCTCGGCCTGCCGGGAAATAATGTCCAGGCGATGATGGTCGATGCCGATGATCGGGTCTGGCTTGCGGTGGAGGGTGCCGGAATCAGCGTGTTGGACGCGAACAGGCGCAGCTTCACGCATTACCGCCAGGCGACCCATCCGCAGATGGCCAGCGATGACATCTGGGCATTTGCAAAACAGGGTCGCACGGTGTGGTTCGGAACCTACGGGGGCGGCCTGCATCGCATGCGCCCGGACGGAGGCATCGTTGCCTATCGCCAAGCGGACGATGGCCTGCCCTCGGACGTCATCGTGGCGCTGGCGGTGGATACCGCAGGAAAGTTGTGGATCGGCACCGACAAGGGCCTGGCGCACGTTGAGGATGGTCGCATCCGGGTCATGCATCTGCCGGGCAGCGATGCTCCGCCGATCATCTATTCGCTGACGACCCAACCCGATGGGCTATGGGTGGGAACCTCTGCGGGTGTATGGCGGCGGGACTCGGCCGGGACCTGGTCGCAGCCGTCCTGGTCGGTGATGTTCGCGCGCCCGAACGCGGTGATGCATATCGCTCGTGACGGCGACGGGTCATATTGGATCGCCACCCAACGTGGCCTGTGGCGGCAGCGCGGTGACCAACCGCCAGAGCCGTTGCGTGCAGGCGGGGCTGACATTCCTCGAACCGTAAATACGATCCTCCTTCAGCCGGATGGTGCGTTGTGGGCACCGATGACAGGTGTTGGTTTGGGTTACCTGCGGTCGGACTGGCGCCAGATTGCGCAATATTCGGCGGTCGGGGATGGTTTGCATGGGGCGATGTACAGGGCATTGGCACCCGCACGTGCTGGCGGATTCTGGCTGGGTGGTTATAACGGAGTGGTTGAACGGCTTGCCGCTGATGGCAGTGTGAAGCAGCTTGACGAGAGCATTCATACGCGATTGCGGGACAGTAAGACCTCGGCGATCACTGAAGATCAAGATGGGCGTCTGTGGCTTGTCGAACGCGGCGGCTTCGTGCGCATCACCGTGGATGGGGCGATCGACGAATGGCGTGCAGATGACGTGCAGGACCCCACCCCTGCCGCCAATATCGCCACGCTGGACGTCGCGAGCGATGGCACCTTGTGGCTCTCCGCACCCGGCGCCGGCGTGCAGCAGCGGGATGTCGCGACCGGCAAAATCCTGCTGGATATCCCAGCCGGCGACGCCGGCGGTCTGGGGAGTGCCGACACCGAAACCCTGGTGATTGCGCCCGATGGGGATATCTGGATTTCAGGTAGTGATGGCGTGGCACGACTGGATCGCGTGCATCGACGATTCGTGCCCGTGCAGGAACTGGGTGACGAACGGGTCTATGCACTTGCGTTCGATGGCCCCGATGTCCTCTGGCTGCAGCGCCTTGCAGGGTTGGCGCAATACCACCTGCGCAGCGGCCGCTGGCGGCTGCAAAGTTTGGTGGCGACGCGCGAGGGCATGCCTGCGGTCGGGGCCGCCGGGATCCAGGTCGATGCGCGCCACCGGGTGTGGGTCTCCACATCGCGTGGGTTGTTCCGGTGGGATCCGCTGCGCCGCAATCTGCGCAGGCAACCCATGCAGGACAGGAGCAGCGAGGAATACCTGGATCGCGCATTGGCCATGAGCGCGCAGGGCGTGCTCGCAGGCGGCACTGCCGACGGCGGCCTGGTGCTGGTGGATACGACGCTTGCCGACCCCCCGGGCAAGTCGCCAACCTTGCGCTTTGACCGTTTTTCGGTGCGGCGCAACGGTCAGTGGCGCGATCTGCCATTGCGCAACATGCTGGAGCTGCGAAGCGATGATCTCGAGTTCCGCCTGCGTGCGCGCCTGATTGCCTTCGATGATCCTGCCCGAAGTCGTTACTGGGCCAAGCTCGATGGCTTCGACCGTGACTGGGTGGCACTGGGTGCCGAGGGTGAGCGCGTGTTCACCGGGCTGGCGCCTGGCACCTACACCCTGCAGGTGCGCGCGCGGGACGCGGCGGGCAATATCCCCCGTCCGCAATCGCTGTCGTTCGTGGTGCCGCCGCCGTGGTGGCGTACGCCGTGGGCCATGGCGCTGTTCGCGTTGGCTGGCGCGTGCCTGCTGCTCTACGCAACGTGGCTTTATCGCTTGCGTCTGCGCCGTCGACATGCCTGGCAACTGGCCGATGCAAAACGCGAAATCGCCGAACACGCCTCCGAGGCCAAGTCGCATTTCCTGGCCACGCTCGGCCACGAGGTGCGCACGCCCATGACCGGCGTGCTTGGCATGAGCGAACTTCTGCTCGCAGGCGACCTGGGTCCAGGCCAGCGCACCCAGGTCGATGCCATCCATCGCGCCGGCGAACACCTGCTGCGGCTGGTCAATGATGCGCTCGACCTCGCCCGCATCGAGGCAGGCCGGCTGGAGCTGGACAATGCGGATCTGGCGCTGCGCCCGCTGCTGGATGAAGTGTCTGCGCTGATGGCCCCGTTGGCCGAGCGAGGCGGGCTGCAGTTCATCGACAGTCTCGATCCAGGGGCACCTCAAGCCGTGCATGGAGACCGCATGCGCATCGAGCAGATCCTGTTGAACCTGCTCGGCAATGCGATCAAGTTCACTGCGACCGG
>JBBSTP010000142.1:0-5890 GCA_038235795.1 Lysobacterales bacterium
ATGCCGGATACAAGACGGCCGCCGACGCTGCCAGGCTCTTCAGCGTTCACCCCTCAACCGTCGCACGGCTGCTGGCCAGACGCGCCGTCGCGCTTCGCCGGCCTTAACGTGCTTTAAATTCCGTTTTCTGAGGGGACCCCAAGACGGGGGTTGCCATTGGGCGACGGTCAGGTACACCGCGTCTTCGGCGAACTGCGCCGGCAGCTGGGCTGGCGCAATCGCGGAACTCACCATGCCCCGCGCATCCACGATCTTCGGCACACGTTCATTGTGAGACGCATCGTGCAGTGGCAGGCGCAAGGCGTGGACATCGATCAGGCCATGCTGTCTCTGTCGACCTACGTCGGGCATGCGATGGTGACCAACACCTACTGGTACCTCTCGGCCGTGCCGGAGTTGATGGCGCTGGCCGCCGGCCGCTTCGAGTCGTTCATGTCGCTGGCGGAGGTCGAAGATGCGTAAGGCCACCGCACCGAGGCCTGCATCGTTCGCTGCGCTGGTCCAGCAGTTCTTCACCGAGTACCTGGTCGCCCAACGTGCGCTCAGCCCACGCACGGTGGCCTGTTACCGCGATGCGCTCATGCTGTTCCTGGACTTCGCCAGTCCCAAGCTGGGCAAGGCCCCCACGGCGATGCGACTTGCCGACATCCGTCCCGAGCTGATCCTGGGCTTCCTCGATCACCTGGAGCATGAGCGCAAGAACGCGGTTCGCAGCCGCAACTTGAGGCTCACCGCGTTGCGCGCGTTCCTGAAGTTCGCCGCCCGCCGTGACGTGGCCTCGCTGCACGACATCGAGCGGGCGCTGGCGGTGCCGATGAAGCGCTTCGAACGGCCAATGCTGGGCTTCCTCAGCCGAGCCGAGATGATGGCGGTGCTCGGGCAGCCCGGCACGACTTGGTCCTCGCAGCGCGACCACCTGCTGCTGGCCATGCTCTACAACACGGGCGCGCGCGTCTCCGAGATCATCGGCGTGCGCGTGGTCGATGTCGTCCTGGATGGTGGCGCCTGTGTGCACCTGCACGGCAAGGGGCGCAAGCTGCGATCTATACCGCTGTGGGGCACTACGGCCGTGGAAGTCCGGGCCTGGTTGCGGCTGAACCCGACGCTACGCGGCGAGGCCGCGTTGCTGCCCAACCGTGATGGTCAGGCGATGCACAGATCCAACGTCGCCCAACGCCTGGAACTGGCTGTGACACGGGCAGCCGCAGAGGAGCCCGGCCTCCTCAAGAAGCACGTCTCACCCCACACTCTGCGACATACGAGCGCCATGCATCTGTTGCAGTCGGGCGTGCCGTTTAACGTGATCGCGCTGTGGCTCGGCCACGAGAGCACGACGACCACCCATCGCTATGTCGAGGCCGACCTTGCAATGAAGGAGAAGGCGCTCGCGCGGCTGGATGCGCCCGATACCAAGATGCGTAGATACCGGGCACCAGACTCGCTCATGCGATTCCTGCAGACGCTGTAACTATGCGCAGACTTCGCCGGCCCCGACAGATCACCGCCATAGGGGCCGGTGCCACCCGCATCTGACCACCTGCGCATAGTTGCGACCTGGACATAGGGGTCGCTATGCAGAGCTCCGCATAGCGACCCAAAGCCATGGCTGACGGTCAGCTTCCTGGCTCGGCCGTGTACTCACCCTCTCGGCCAGGAGCGGGTATTCGCGACTAGCAGCTTTGCGCATGTCCGTCTCCGGTCAGCGATCACTCTGCCGATTTGCAGGGGCGGCGCCACTGCCCACCGGGGGGCCTGTGTAGCGAGCACGGGGCCGGATCCGCACCTTGGAAGCCTGCTGTTCCAGCGCATGAGCGACCCATCCGACCGAGCGCGAGAGCGTGAACAGCGTGAGCAGCGCATCTTGCGGCAGCGACAGCGTGCTCGAGAGCGCCGCCATCGCAAAGTCCACGTTCGGCGGCTCGCCGAACAGCCGCTCTGCCGCGGCGCGCAAGTCGGCCATCGCCGGCGGCAGTGGGAAACATGCCAGCAGGGCAGCGCAACGCGCGTCGCCTGCCGGATAGAGACGGTGACCGAAACCCGCCATTAGGGAGGACCGCCCCTGCACCAGCCATTCGTCCAAGGCCGCCTCAGCGCCGCGGACCATCGCATCGTTCACCAGTGCAAGAACCACGGCGACTGCGCCACCGTGGAGCGGGCCCGCCAGCGTCGCTAGCCCGCTCAGCACGCAGGCCGCCATGGACGCTCCGGTCGACGCGGTGATCCGGGCCGAAAAGGTGGACGCATTGAGCTCATGTTCCGCCATCAGCACCAGGGCACGACGCAGGAGATCAGCGGCCTCAGGCCGCTGCCACGCGGCCGCCAGCCGTTCGTGCAGCAGCATGTCAACCGTGGGACCGGGGCCAAGCATGGCGTCCGCGAGGCTTCCGATGACATCGGCCGCTTCCGACTGCACCTCGGCCAAAGGTCGACCATGCGCAGGCGGGTCCGTTGCAGCGCGCTCAGCCAGAATCCACATCGCATTCCGCAGGGGCGTCGTGCGGTGCTGGTTTGCTGGTACCGCCGCTGCGAACTTCGGGGGCGCGCATTGCCACAGCAGGCCCGCGACGGCTTCCAAGCTCGCACTGCTGGCAAGCGCACATGCATCCTGACCGCGGTACCACAGCCGTCCGTCTGCCACCGTAGAGATCGCGGAAGGCATAACGGGATCTCCCCACCGAATCACCTCGCCGGCCACGGCCCGGTTGCTGCGGCGCCCATGCGAGCGACCTGCAAGGCGTTCCACATCATCGCGGTGATACATGCTGCGTCGCGAATCCGCGGGATCGGGCCGCGCCCGGATACGACCGCGACTGACGCTGGCATAGAGCGTTTGCGGGCGCACGTCCAGCAACTGCATGGCCTGCGGGGCCGAGAGCCAAAGAGGCAGCTTCATATTGATCGGTGGGATCAAGATTGACAACCAATCTAGCACGACCAGAATGAGTTCCAGCGCCGACCCCATGGTCGCTGCACGAGACGCACAGTGAGGACCAGCACATGGAGCTCATCCGCAGAGCCAGCATCCGGACCCTTTCAAACTCCGGCATTGCCTCCGAGCAATTGCTGAGTCCTGAGTGCTCTGCATCCGAACGATTGACCATCACCCGCGTGACGGTCCCCGCCGGCGCCACCAGCCCCCGCCACCGGCACTTGAGCTCCGAACAGGTGTGGGTGGCGCTGCACGGCGCAGGCACCTTGCTACTCGAAGAGGACGGCACCGAACTGCTGCAGGCCGGCGACGTCGTCCGCTTCGCAGAGGGCGAGGTCCATGGTGTCGTGAACGGCGCTGAAGCGGCGTTCGTGTATTTGTCGGTCACATCGCCAGCCATCAATTTCCGCAGCGCTTACGCGAAGGAATGGGGCGTCTTGCCAGTCCACGCCGAACCGACAGAGGTGGAGCCGGGAACTCGATCATGATCACACAGCGGCAAGGCCATTCATCCGACTCCAGTCTCGGCAGGGGCGCTCCGGCATCGGCGAGGGTGACCATTTTTCGGGCGTTTTCGGCGGCTTTCGGCAAACGATCGGGACTTGGATGCAACCCTTGCCGATGCTGGTGGCTTATCCCCGTTCGGTCAACGATTACCAGGAGATCCGCCATGTTGGTTCGCCATCTCTTTCCCTTCGCTGCGCTGCTTGCCGCGGCGCTGTTGGGCGCGCATGCCGTCGCGGCGCCCCAACTGCTACTGCTCAACGGCGCGGTCTTCACCGCCGACCCGACCCGGCCGCAGGCCGAAGCCGTCGCTGTCGAGGACGGTCGCATCAGCGCAGTCGGCAGCAGTGACGCGCTGCGTCCCATGGCCGGACCCGGTACACGTGTCATTGACCTGCGCGGCCGGCGTGTCACGCCAGGCTTGGTCGAAGCGCATGTGCACTTGGGCTGGAACTTGCCTTCGCCGCCGTTGTCGCTGCCAGGCCCTCCCTTCCCCGGGCCGTCGGCCGCGCAGGTGCTGGCCGCGGTCGAGGCGGCGGCCAAAGCTGACCCGCAGGGCTGGGTCAGCGCCTGGATCGGTCCGCGCGTAGCAAACGATCCTCGCAACTGGCGCGCGGCGCTCGACGCTGTCTCGCCGGACACGCCAGTGCTGCTGCGCGCCTTTTGGGGTCATGGCACCATTGTCAACAGCGCGGCGCTGAAGCGCCTGGCGATTACCGAAGACGTGCCGGACCCCCTGGGCGGCTGGTGGGGCCGTGATGCCGACGGCCGGCTCGATGGTCGTGCCTACGAAACGGCCGAAAATCTGGAGCAGCGGGCGGCACCGCCCGACCCGGCCGCGCTGACGCTCGAGTTCCGCGAAGCCGGCCAACGCTATGCACGCTGGGGCGTCACCAGCATCCACTTGATGAACAGCGGCCTCTCGCTTCAGACCGCGCTGCAGGCCCTGGCGGCGGCCGGCACGCCACAGAAATGGACGATCTACAGCTGGGCGGGTCCTGTGTCGCGCATTGCCGACGCCTGGGCCACGTTGGACAATGCACCTCGCACGCTGCCGCCGCGCGTGCGCATCGAGGGGCCGAAATGGCTGCTGGACGGCACCGGCATAGAGCAGAACGCGCTGAAGCGCACGCCCTACGCCGGCCGCGGCGACTGGCGCGGGCGTGCCAACTACAGTGAGGCCCAGTTGCGTGAGATCCTGCAGATTGCGCTGCAGCGGCCCCAGCAATTGGCCTTGCACACGGTCGGGGACGCCCAGACCGACGCGCTGTTTGCGCTGATGGAATCGCTGGCTCCGGCCTCGGTTTGGCGCGATAAGCGCGTGCGCATCGAGCACGGTGATGGCATCCGCCCCGACACGCTGGCGCGGGCCGCGCGCCTGGGTGTGGTCGTGATCCAGAACCCGACGCACTTTCCACCATCGCCCGCGCCGGCGCAGTCGCTGCTGGCGAGCTTGCGCGGCGCCGGCGTGCCACTGGCGCTGGGCTCGGACGGCGGCGTCGACGAAGCCAACCCTTATCTCAACCTGATGCTCGCAACCAGCTACGCGGCCAGGCCCGATGAGGCATTGACCCGTGCGCAAGCGCTCACCGCTTACACAGCAGGGGGCGCCTTCGCCGCGCGCGACGAGGCACGCCAGGGCCGCATCGCGCCCGGCATGGCGGCCGACATCGCGGTGCTGTCACAGGATGTTCTGACGATCCCGGCCGCTGCACTCCCGGCGACGCGTAGCCTGCTGACGTTGGTGAACGGTGAGATCGTCTACGAGGAGCGCGGTGCGCTGCCGAATGCGGCGACACCATGAGTTCGCCTTTGCGGGCGGCCGCGACTGCAGGTGTGCTGCACGCAGGCGGCGCATAGGAAATTCATGCGCCCTGCATTGAGCTGCGCATGAAACCGCGCCAAGATGTGTCGAGAGCACTAGGAAGTGCCCTGATGTCGGCGCGTCTTGCACCGCACTGGCCCGCGCTACTGCCGGCAGGCTTCCTCGAACGAGATCGCGGCTCCGAACTCAGCGGTCACCCTGATGTCGTGAGTGTTGGCGCCGACACTGAACCGAGCCATACAGCCGACGATCCGGTAAGCCATGTCGATCGGTTGAAACGTCAACGATGGTGCAAAATTAAAGAATCTTCGGCCGGCTCATCATTCTCTCGGCATCGGGTCGAAATTGGCTCAGTTGGCGGTCGGCGCCGACAGGATAGAACAACACCACTGCACAGACTTGCTCCTTGAGTGGGGCACCGTAAACCAGCACGCCAATCCCGCCGGCCGAGAACCCGACCAAGGCTGCCTTACCGGGTATCGCCTTATCGGCTAGTAGTTTGTTCCATCAATTGAGTTACGAAACAGCCGACAATAGCTTTGGTTTGTACGCAACTCTTGATGGAGACGTCCATGGCGAGGAAGTCCAATCGTGCTGCATTGATGCTTGCGCCGGATCAGACAACGACGCTC
>JBBSTP010000143.1:0-5874 GCA_038235795.1 Lysobacterales bacterium
ATGATGCGGAAGCTCGACGGCACGATGCCGGACGCATCGCCGGAGTGCACGCCTTCCTCCAGCACTTTCACGGTGAGGTTGCCGCCGGCCATGCCGCGCAGCGAGGTCGTGCACCACAGTTGGTCGTAGTTGCCGCACCCCGAGTCCAGGCATACGACCAGCGACGGCTTGCCGATGCGATCGGCGAGGTGGTCCACATAGGCCGGCAAGTCGTAGCTGCCGGATTCCTCGCACGCCTCGATCAACACCACGCAGCGCGCATGCGACGCGCCCTGGGCCTGCAGCGCCATGATCGCGGCCAGCGATCCGAAGATCGCGTAGCCATCGTCGGCGCCGCCGCGGCCGTACAGGCGATCGCCCTTGAGCACGGGCTCCCACGGGCCGAGGTCGTCGTCCCATCCGGTCATTTCCGGTTGCTTGTCCAGATGTCCGTACAGCAGCACGCAGTCCTCGCCCACATCCGCGCCGCTTGCGGGGATGTCGATGAAGATCAGCGGCGTGCGGCCTTCCAGCCGCACCACCTCCAACTGCATGCCGGAAATCGGTTGTGCGCGCGCCCAGGATTCCATCAACTGGACCGCGCGTTCCATGTGGCCATTTGCGACCCAGTCGGTATCGAACATCGGCGACTTGTTGGGGATGCGGATGTAGTCGACCAGGTGCGGGACGATTTCCGTTTCCCACTTGGCGTCGACGAATTCGCTGATCTGGCGTGCATCCATGGTGATGGTTTCTCCTGTGCGATTTCCGATTCTAGCGCCGAGGCTGTTGCGCGGCCGTGTGCACCGAGTGGGAAATCACCTACCTGCAAGCGGGTCGGCGCCCTGCCACGCGCTGGGCAAGTGGCCGATATCGGACCTGCATGGGTCTCGGCAATCTGTGTACACCGGAGCGCAGCCCGCGTCGCCGGATCACCCAACACCCCAAATTGGAGACCGCCATGAAGTCGCTCACTACCCTGTTTTCCTCGCTGATCCTGTCGCTGGTGCTGGCCGGTGCCGCCCTTGCCGGCGAGACCGTCAACATCAACACCGCCGACGTCGGCACCATTGACCGCGTGCTGGTCAATGTCGGGCCGGCCAAAGCCCAGGCCATCGTCGATTATCGCAAGACCAATGGTGCCTTCCGCAGCCCCGAGCAGTTGGCGCTGGTCAAGGGCATCGGCCTGAAGACCGTGGAAAAGAATCGCGACCGCATCGTGGTTGGTGCCGTGCGCCCGGCCGCCGCCAAGGTCGCCAAGCCGGCTGCCGCTGCCGCGCCCAAGGCCGTGGCACGTCGTTGACCCCTGGTCCTTCGGACCGTGCAGGCCCGCCCGGTGCAAACCGGGCGGGTTCGCGCGTATAACGGCAGGTATGGAACAGGCTCGCGCTGCTGCTGTAGAGCCATCGCGCGTATTACCGGCGAGCGGCTATCGTCGCATGCAATGGAAGAACGGTGCGGGCTGGACGTCTGAAATCCTTCGGGTGCCAGAAAACGATGACTGGGACTGGCGCCTGTCGATCGCCGAAATCGAGGCCGAAGCGCCGTTCTCGACATTTCCCGGGGTCGAACGCGAATTGGTCCTGCTCTCCGGCAATGGCCTGCGCCTTCGGTTCGACAACGGTGCTGTCCACGACCTGATGCCCCCGCACGACAGGCTGCGCTTCAGCGGAGAACGTGCCGCACACGCCGAGCTGGTTGATGGGGTGACCCGCGATTTCAACCTGATGTGGAAGCGCGCGACGTGCGCGGCACAGCTTTGGCATCGCCCGTTGGTGGGGACCATGGTGGTGTTCGTCGAGCCAGGCGATGCCTGGGCGGTGCACCTGCTGGCAGGACAGGTACGCTTTGCAGACGAATCCGGACTTGGTGAACTCAATCGAGGCGACACCGCATTGCTGGTCGCCGGAAATGCACGCACCCGGCATGTGCTGGATGGCGGCGGCGAGATGCTGTTGGTCAGGATCGAACCGCGCGCATCGCTGGCCTAGCGTGGCGTCGTGGTCTTCATCGATCATCGTGATATCGGCAAACTGGTTCAGAAATGATAGTTCAGGGTCATCCATGCGCTACGTGGGGCGCCCGGAGAAATGTTGTCGTTGTTGTGGGCTGAGGCGAAGTAGCGTCTGTTGCCCAGGTTCTCAATGTTCAACTGCAGTTGCAGAGCCGGGTTGATGGTCCAGTAAAGCGCGGCGTCGATGCGCGTAAAGCCGGGTAGTTCCACGGCATTGTCGACATTGGCGTAAATCGCGCCGCGATGGATAATGCCCAGGCCCACGCCGAACGTTTGGTTGACGTCATAGCGGTTCCACAGCGAGGCCGAATGCCTCGGCAACTGCGCCAGTCGATTGCCCGCAAGCTCGGTGCCCGATTGCATGCTGCCCACCTCGCCGGTCTGGTAGGCGTAACCGCCCATGACCTGCCATGCTTGGGTAATGCGCCCGGCGATGCCGAGTTCGACCCCCTCGGCGACCTGGCCATCCACCAGGATCAGGCGAGTCGCGTCGGCCGGGTCGACCACGGCGACATTGCCGCGCTTGAGCCGGTAAACGGCCAGGCTGGCGGAGAAATCTGGCCGGATGTCCCACTTCGCGCCAACCTCCAGGTTGCGGAAGGTCTCCGGATCCAGCGCGGCACTATCAAGCTTCAGCGAGGCCAGCTGTTCGCCGGCGCGCGGCTGGTGGGCCACGCTGTAGCTGGCATACAGCGACGCAGCGTCCATGGGTTTGAAGACCAGGCCCGCGCGAGGCGACAGCAGGCCGTCATGGGTTGATAGCGAGGTCCCATCGCGGTTGTTGCGCAGGTCTACCTTGAAGTCGTCGTAGCGAACGCCAAAGATCGCCTGCCAGCGTGGCGAGAACTCGATCTGATCCTGCAGGTAGAGGGCCGCGACCTTGGCCACGCCGTGGTTGTCGGAATCGGCCGCGCTTTGCCGGAATGAGACTGGCTGCGAGGTCCGCGGATCCGACAGCGGAACATTCATGCTCGTGCTGCTGCCCGGCGCGCCGAAATAGCCGGTCATGCGCAGGTTGTCGGTGACCTGGCGGCCGAACTCTGCACCTGCCAGTACCGTATGGCGCAGCTTGCCGGTGCTGGTGTGCCAAGTGAGGTCGGTCTGGTTGAACAGGTTTCGGCGCGCGGTCGCGTTGTTGTAGCCAGCCAGCGTCACGGTCTGGGTGGCCGCATCGAACGAGCGCGGATATACGTTCTGGTAGAACTTGTCGTAGTCCGCCCTGCGCAGGTGGTTGCGCAGGGACAGCCCATTTTCAAAACTGTGCTCGAGCACCGCGTCGAAGGCATCCACGGTGGCCTCGACCGGGCTGATCTCGGGATTGCCGAAGAAGGTGGACGGATTCACATCGAGTGGGCGGCCATTCGCCGAAGGTACGCCGCGATCTGCCACGCGCTCATCGTGGAAGCGTTCATAGGAAAGCTGCAGGCGGGTGTGCGGTGACAGGTCGATCCCGACCGTCGGGTTGAAGCCGTAGCGGTTGAGTTCGAATCCGTCACGGAAGCTTTCGGAATCCTCGTACATCGCATTGACCCGGAAGCCGGCGTGCTCGCCCAAGCCGCCACCCACGTCGAGCGTGCCCCTGCGGCGCTGGTTGCTTCCGAGCTGCAAGCTGCCGTTGCGGTGGTCTGCGCCGTTGGCCTGGCGGGTCACGCGATTGATCACGCCGCCGCTGCCGCCGCGCCCGAAGATCATCGCGTTTGGCCCCTTCAAGGCTTCCACACGTTCCAGGTTGTAGACGTCGCGGATGTACTGGACGTCGTCACGGATGCCATCGACGAAGAAGTCCGCTGTTGAACTATTCCCGCGCAAGACCGGCGTGTCGCGGTTGCCTTCACCCTGGGCGATGCCGACGCCGGGCATATAGCGCAGCGTGTCGACCAAGCTGGTCATGGCCTGGTCGGCGATCAGCTTGTCAGTGACGACCGTGATCGACTGCGGGACGTCCACAAGGTCGGTATTGGTCTTGGTGGCACTGCGCGAGGTGCGCACACCGTATTCGGGCAGGTAGCGCTGTCCCACAACAGTGATTTTGTCGAGGTCGCGCGCCTGGGCAGCCTCATTGTCCCGTGCGTCATCTCCCTCCGCGGCCAGCGTGGGGGCCGACAAGACGCAGAGGAGTGCAAGGCTCAGCGAAGCGCGGGCAGGCAGGTGTCGCGAGCGTGAAAGCAAACGCATGGAATCCTCATCAACATGGCGCGGCGCTTGGTTGCCGATGTGCCAGGCATTTTAATGAGAATAATTCGCAAATACAAATCTGTTGCAACAGATAATCAATCTCGATCATCGCGGGTATAGACCTGACCGTCTTCGACCTTGACCGGGAACTTGGCCACAGGTTCGTAGGCGGGCGCACACAGGGCCCGGCCATCGCGCACATCGAATCGCGCGCCATGCAGTACGCATTCGATAGTGGCGGTGGTGCCGTCGAACGCGCCGGCCGAGAGTTCGAAATCTTCGTGCGAACAGCGATCCTCCAGCGCGTAAAGCTCGCCGTCGACATTGAACACCGCGATCGCGGTGTCGCCGTCCCAGGCCACGGCCATCTCACCGGGCAGCAACTGACTCAGCGGGCAGACCGGCACCCATCCCTCCACGCGATCAGCCATGACGCAGCTCCTTTTCGAGGATTTCGAAGCGCAGGTCGGTGCGCTTGGGAATGCCGTAGCGGTCATCGCCATAGGGGAATGGCTTGTGGATGCCGGTGCGGTGGTAGCCGCGGCGCTCGTAGAAGGCAATGAGTTCGTCGCGAACATCGATCACCGTCATCCTCATGACCGGGAGTCGCCAGTCGTCTCGAACCAAACGCTCGGCCTCGGCAAGCACCTGCTTGCCGATCCCGACGCCCTGTTCGCCGGGCAGCACCGAGAACATGCCGAAATAGCCGGCGCCGTCCTCGATGCAGACATTGGCGCAGGCAAGAAGCTCTCCATCGCGTTCGCCGAGCAGGACCAGGCTGCCGTGGCGTTCAAGATCTCCGCGCACGCGCTCGGCGTCGATGCGCATGCCGTCCAGCAGGTCGGCTTCGGTGGTCCAGCCGGCGCGGCTGGCATCGCCGCGATAGGTGCCTTCGACCAGGGTCACGATCGCATCGATGTCGGCTTCACCCGCGCGGCGGAACTCCAGCATGTTCATGCAAGCAGCCGGCGAACTTTGACCAGCGCGGCAGCGAACGCCTCGATCTCGTCTTGGGTGTTGTAGAACGCGAACGAGGCACGGCAGGTTGCGGCGACGCCGAAGTACTGCATCAACGGATGTGCGCAATGATGGCCGGAACGGACCGCCACACCTTCAAGGTCAAGCAAAGTGGCGAGGTCGTGCGCGTGCGCGCCCTCGACCAGGAAACTGATCACCGCGGCCTTGTCCGGCGCGGTGCCGATGATGCGGAGTCCTTCAATTTTCGACATCGCTTCGGTCGCATGCGCCAGCAGTTCTGCTTCGCGCGAGGCGACATTGGCCATGCCCAGCGCGGACAGGTAATCGACGGCGGCGCCAAGCCCGACATGGCCGGCGATGTTCGGAGTGCCGGCCTCGAAGCGGTGCGGCGGATCGTTGAACACGGTGCCGTCGAAACGCACCTCCTTGATCATCTCGCCTCCACCCAGGAACGGCGGCATCGCTTCAAGGTGCTCGCGCCGCGCCCACAGCGCGCCGGTGCCGGTCGGGCCGCACATCTTGTGGCCGGTCAGCGCGTAGAAATCGCAGCCCAGCGCGGGAATATCGACCGCCATGTGCGGCACCGCCTGCGAACCATCGACCACGGTCACGATGCCGCGCTTGCGGGCTTCGCGACAAATCGCCGCGATCGGATTGATGGTGCCCAGCACATTGCTGACATGGGTCACGCCGAGCAGCTTCACGGCGGGCGTCATCGCCGCGAACAG
>JBBSTP010000144.1:0-5861 GCA_038235795.1 Lysobacterales bacterium
CATGGCCTATATCGACGGTTTCCTGATCCCGGTTGCCAACGACAACAAGGACAGCTTCATCGAACACGCCCGCGTCATGGACGCGGTGTTCATGGAATTCGGCGCGACCCGTATCGTGGAATGCTGGGGCGATGACGTGCCGCACGGCAAGCAGACCGACTTCTACCGCGCCGTTGCGGCCAATGACGACGAGAGCGTGGTGTTCTCGTGGATCGAGTGGCCGGACAAGGAGACGCGAGATGCCGGCATGGATGCAGCCATGAAGGACCCCCGCTTCAGCCCCGAGGACAGCACGATGCCGTTCGATGGCGCGCGCATGATCTTCGGTGGCTTTGATCCCGTGTTCGAAATCGGCAGCTGACAGCTAAAGGCGCGATTCAACGCGCCATGCAGGCCTTCCAGCGTGCCTCGACCCGCCCGGCAAACCAGGCCGTGGTCAGCTGGCGGGTGATCTTGGGGCTGTCCAGTTGGATCTGCGGCAATGATGCCCGCGGCACCGGCTTGCCGCTGCCCTTGGCATCGGCAATGGTGAACACCTGCCGGTAAAGCGCCGTTCGCGAAAAGCCGGCTTCATCGCCTCGCTGCAGGTCGGCGCGAATCCCGGCCGCATCCATGCCCATTCGTGCACCGATGCTGCGAAGTGCGCGTTCGGTCGCGCCCGGGGACTCGATCGGCGCACCCGGCGTGAGTAGGTCGCCATCACCCATCAACCGCGTGCCCGTGGCAATCCCGGCGGCGCGCTGGAATGCGGCATTGCGACTGGCATACCAGCCGGCATTGAAATCGGCGAATCGATAGCGCTGTGCCGGATAGTCCACCGGGTAATCCAGCAGATGCTTGATGCCGAAGTACAGACCGCCGCGGCGGCTGAACACTTCGCCCCGTATCGAGCCGTCGATCGGATACGGATAGCCACGTGCATGGCGGGCAGCGAAGTCGATGCGCACCTGCATCGGCCCGCCGGTGCGGATCGGGTTGAAGCGCCCGAACAGGCGCTTGCCCAGCGGCACGCGATCGGCCAGTTCCTCGAACAGTGCCGACAGTTCCTGCTCGGTGCGTAACGCCGCGATGCGTTCGGCGAAGGTGCGGCCATCCGGCGACCGCAGCTTGAGCGCCGCGTCGACCAGCATGTGCGGCACGCGCATGGCAGCGGCGCGGCGATCGATTTCATTGCGGGCAATCCTGGCCAGTCCGGGCACGGGCGGATCGACGCGGTACGTGGATTCCTGCTCGACCACCGCCAGCACGGCACACAAGTTGCTGCTGCTGGCTTCCAGTTCTTGCGCCGCGAACGCAGCCTGGATGTCGCGCGCCCAACCGGCGCGATCGGCCAATGACACCGGCAACCTGCGCAGCAGTTCCGCACGCACTTCTTCTGGTGTGCGCTGCGGAGCGCAACCGGTCAACACCATCGCGACGAATGCAAGGCACGCGCCAAGCCGGATCCGGGCCCTCATTCCGGGCACGCCCTGTTGCCAACCACGCGCCACGCCCGCATCAGGACGCGGCTGGTTCGCCGTTCGGCAACAGCACGATCTTGCCGTCACGCTCGCCCGATGCCGCGGCAGTAATCGCGTCCTTGATCTCATCCAGGGTGTACGTTGCCTGGATGCGCGCATGCAGCGCACCCGTCGCGATCAAGCGCACAAGCTCCCCGAACAACGCCGCGCGTGCTTCGGGCGTGGCGATCTTGAACCATTGCGCCAGCCAGAAGCCATGCAGGCGGATGCCACGGAAGATCAGCGATGCCGGCGAGATCGCGCAGGGCTCGCCACTCATCGCGCCGTAATTGACGATCAATCCGCCGGGCGCCACGGCCTGTGCCAGTCGCTCCGTGGCCAGCCCGCCGACCGCGTCGATGCCCAGTGATATCTTCGCGCCATCCGTGGCTTGCTTGACGCGCGCGGCCAGGTCGTCGCCATCGACCAGCACCACTTCGGCGCCAAGCTCGCGCACCGCCTGGCATGCCGCGTCGCGCCGCACGACGTTGACCGTGCGCAGCCCGCGCGCCTTGGCCAGCTGCACCACATAGCCGCCGACAGCCGAATTGGCCGCGTTCTGCAGCACCCAATCGCCAGGCTTGAGGTCGGCGAACTCACTCAGCAACAACGACGCGGTCGGCGGGTTCACCGTCAGCATCGCAAGCTGGCGCGGATCAGCGCCCGCTGGCAACGGCAGCAACTGCGACGCATCCGCAATCAGATGCGTGGTCCAGGTGCCGCTGCCCACCGGCAACAAGACCAGTTGGCCTGTCGCAAGTCGCGACACATCCGCCGCCACTTCGACCACGCGCCCGACGCCTTCGTTGCCGCCCACGGCCGGCAACGGCGGCAGCATGCCGTAGTGACCTGTCAGCGTGAGGACATCGGAGGGATTGATCGCCGCAGCGACCACTTCGACCAAGGCCTGGCCGGCCTGCAGCGAAGTCAGCTCGAACGGCTCGGCCGCAATGACGTCCTGCGGCACCGGGCCACGCTGGTGGTAGCGAGCGTGCTTTGGCCTAGGCTGGGTCATTGCGATCTCCGCAGATTGGGGCGGCCAGTTTACCCGCAGCGACGCGCCCAACTCGCGCCTCACTTGCGCAGGGACTTCGCACAGCTGCGATCATGGGCGATGACTTCCGACCTTGCGTTCCCCTCGCTCGCCCTCGACCCCACCTTGCTGCCCGGCCTGGATGCACTGGGCTACACCCAAATGACGCCGATCCAGGCGCAGGCACTACCGGCGATCCTGGACGGCCGCGACGTGATTGCGCAGGCCCCCACCGGCAGCGGCAAGACCGCAGCGTTCGGGCTGGGCCTGCTGCAGAAGATCGATGCAACCGCCAGCGGCACCCAGGCATTGGTGCTGTGCCCGACCCGCGAATTGGCTGACCAGGTCGGCAAGCACCTGCGAAAACTCGCCACCGGCATCCCAAACCTCAAGCTGTCGGTGCTGTGCGGCGGAATCCCGCTGGCTCCGCAGCTGGCCTCGCTCACCCACGCGCCGCACGTGGTGGTCGGCACGCCCGGCCGTGTACTGGAACTGGTGCAGAAAGACGCGCTGCAACTGCGTGGCATCCACACCCTGGTGCTGGACGAGGCCGACCGCATGCTCGACATGGGCTTCGAGGACGCCATTCGCGCACTGGTCAAGCGCACGCCGAAGGACCGGCAATCGCTGTTGTTCTCGGCTACTTTCCCTGACGCGATCCGCACGCTCGGCAACGCGATGCTGCGCGATGCGCTGGAAGTGAGCATCGATGGCGGCGCCAAGCCGGCCAGCATCGAGGAGCGTTTCTTCGAAACTGACCCGTCGCGCCGCGCGCCCTTGCTCGCCTCGCTGCTGCTGCAGTTCAAGCCCGAATCCACGGTGGTGTTCTGCAACATGCGCCGCGACACCGAGGAAGTGGTCGGCTCACTCGCTCATTACGGCTTCACCGCGCTTGCCCTGCACGGCGACATGGAACAGCGCGACCGTGATGAAGTGCTGGTGCGTTTTGCCAACCGCAGCTGCAACGTGCTGGTTGCCAGCGATGTCGCCGCGCGCGGGCTGGACATCGACGACATTGGCGCCGTCGTCAACTACGAGCTGCCAACCGATGCCGATACCTATCTGCACCGCATCGGCCGCACCGGACGCGCCGGTCGCGATGGCTTGGCTTTGAGCCTGGTCGCGCCTTCAGAACGAAACCGCGCCAGCCTGATCGAGGCGCGCCTGGTCGAGAGCGGAGAAGGCAGGCAGATCCGCTTCGAGCGCATTGCGCCGTTGGAGGGCAAGCCCACGAATGCACCACAGGCGAAGATGACGACCTTGCGGATCGACGCAGGCCGCACAGACAAGCTGCGGCCCGGCGACATCGTCGGCGCGCTCACCGGCGATGCGGGCTTGTCGAAGGACGCGATCGGCAAGATCGACGTGTATGCGACGCGCAGCTATGTCGCGATCGCGCGGGCACAGGCAAGGAATGCACTTGAACGATTGCGCGCCGGCAAGATCAAGGGCCGCAAGTTCCGGGTCAACCTGTTGTAGCGGGTGTCGCAACGGGTGCATCCCGCATCGATACGCATGCAATCACGCCCACCAGCGCCACTCCGGCGCCAGCCCAGAACGTCGCTGCCGGTGCGATGCGATCCCATAGCAAACCCGCGCCGCCGCTGGCCACCAGCAACGCCAGACCCGACGCAAGATTGAATACGCCGAACGCGGTGCCGCGATATTCCGCCGGCACCCGGTCGGTGATCATCGAGGCGAGCACGCCTTGGCTCAGGCCCATGTGCAAGCCCCACAGCGCGATGCCGACGAACACCAGCCGCCAGTCCTGCGCGTTTGCCAATACGACATCGGCCAGCACCAGCATCAACATGCCCAACGCCAGCACCCACACGCGCGGGATGCGGTCGCTGAGCACGCCGGCCGGATACGCGCTGAGCGTATAGACGACGCTCATCACCACCAGCACCAGTGGTACCCAGGTGAGCGCGAGCCCGCGCTCGGAGGCGCGAAGGACCAGGAAGGCCTCGCTGAATCGGGCCAGCGCGATTAGCGCGCCCAAGCCCACCAGCCGCCAGAACGGTGCGCCCAATCGCGCCAGACCTTCGCGCGACATCGGCAGGCGCGCGGTGCGCTTGGCGACATCCGCAGGCTCCTTGACCAGGGTCGCCAGCAGCAGCACTGCGACCAGGCCCGGCAGCACCGCCACCCACAGCACCAGGCGAATGTCGTCGTGCCAGAGCCACAACAAGGCGACCGCCAGCAACGGGCCGAGGACCGCACCGACGGTGTCCATCGACTGGCGCAAGCCGAACGCGGCGCCGCGAATTTCGACGGGGGTCACATCGGCGACCAGTGCATCTCGCGGCGCGCCGCGGATGCCCTTGCCGAAGCGGTCCAGCAAGCGTGCCGTGGTGATCGCGGCAACCGTTGTCGCCAGCGGGAACAACGGTTTCACCGCGGTGGCCAATCCGTAACCCAGCAACACCAGCGGCTTGCGCTTGCCCAGCGCGTCGCTGAGGTAACCGGAGACCACCTTGGTCACCAGCACCAGCGCTTCGGCGCTGCCTTCGATCAAACCAATCGTCAGCGCACTGGCGCCCAGCCCGGTGGCCAACAATATTGGCAACAGGCTATGCACCATTTCCGAGCCCATGTCGGTAAACAGGCTGACGATGCCGAGCGCCCAGACGGTACGCGGAATGGTGGGACGGGCTGGCGACGCCATCATCGGGTCCACTGAAAGGTCAGCGAATCATACGGCTGCCACGACACGATGCCGTCATGCGGAAATGACATCGCATTAGCAACGAGAGAGCGACAATCCGGGCATGGACAATGTTCCCGCCACGATCCATACCATCGGCCACTCGACGCGTTCGCTGGACGAATTCATCGGCCTGCTGCAGGCATCGTCCATCCAATGCGTGGTCGACGTGCGCCGCCTGCCGGGATCGCGCGCGTATCCCCAGTACAACGCCGATGCGTTGCAACAGTCACTGGCCGATGTTGGCATCGAGTACTGGCACCTGACCGCAATCGCCGGCCGGCGCCGTGCGAAAGAGGTTCCGGCATCGGCCGAGAGCAATTTCTGGACCAATTCCAGTTTCCGCCGCTACGCCGCCTATGCACACACGCAGGAATTCCAAGCCGGCCTGCAGGCACTGGAGGAGCGTGCCGCGCGGCAGGCCTGCGCAGTCATGTGCGCCGAAGCAGTCTGGTGGCGCTGCCACCGCCGGATCATCAGCGATTACCTGCTTGCCGATGGCCTCCGCGTATTGCACATCATGGGCGCCGGCAAGGTCGACGTCGCCATGCTCACCAAGGGCGCATGCGTCGTCGACGGTCAACCCGTTTACCCACCGAACCCCACCCCAGACGAAGAAGGA
>JBBSTP010000145.1:0-5768 GCA_038235795.1 Lysobacterales bacterium
GACGCTGTCGGCACCGGTGCAGGCGCAAATGCCGGTCGACACCGCCCAGCCGCCATTGGAACTGCGCGAGGTGCTGTCCTATTACAAGGATCCGGCGCGGCAACTGCTGCGCGACGGGCTGAAGCTGCGCCTGGACGATGTCGATGCCGTCGACGACAGCGAGCCGCTGGATGCCTCGCCTTCGCGACGTGACCAACTCCCACAGCGGCTGTTCCGCGAAGCGATCCGGCTGCGCCAGTCGCGGCTCCCCGATCGGATGCCGGCATGGCTTGAGCAGAGTGGCCTGCTCGCCTCCGGGTTGATGGGCACGCACGCGTGGGCGGCGCTGCGTGAGCAACTGGATCCGTTGCTGGCGCAGGCCAGCGCACTGGCGCAGTTCGCCCACGGTTGGCCGCGGCCGCTGCCCGTGGTCGCCCAGCCTCGCCAGATTGGCGGATGGCGCCTGGCCGGCGCTCTTCCCGACGCGTGGCGGCACGAAGGCGCGCCATGGCTGCTGGCATTGCTGCCGACGAGGAAGCACAAGGACATCGACCTCGGCCAGCGCATCCGCCTGTTCCTGCAATGGGCGGTGCTGCGGCTGGATCCGGCATATGCGGGCGACGCCGTGCCGGTGAGCCTGCTGGCACAGGATGGTCTGGTGGAAGACCTGCACGCGCACTGGAACGCGCGCTGGTTCGATGCCGATGCCGCCGGGCAAGCAGTCCTGCGCACGAATCTCGAAGCACGCGTGGAACGCCTGCTTGCGGTGTACCAGCAGGCACAGGCGGCGCCATTGGCGTACTTCCCGAAAACCTCCACGGCGGCGGCGGCCGGCAAATCGATCGAAGGTGCGTGGGCGGGCGGCTACCACCAGACCGGTGAACGCGATTACGCGCCGGGCTATGCGCGCCTGTTGGCCGGCGAGGCGCCGTTCGACGATCCCGTACAGCGAACCGCATTGCACGACCTGGCGCAGGAACTGGAGCGACTGCTGGATCTCGGCGAGGGCGCGCAGTGACCATCGAAACGATCCCGCGCGATTGGCGCGATCTGATGTTGGATTCGGGCGGGCGCAGCCTGATCGAAGCCAGTGCCGGCACCGGCAAGACCTGGACAATCGCGGTGCTGTACCTGCGCCTGTTGCTGGAGCAGGACCTGACCCCGCGCCAGATCGTGGTCGCCACCTTCACTGATGCAGCCGCCCAGGAACTGCACGAGCGCATCCGCGCTCGCCTGCTGGATGCGCAGGCGCAGGTCGTTGCATTGGTGGCGGGCGAGACGACGATGAACGTCGACGATCCGTGGGCACGCTGGCTGCGAGCGCAATGCACTGGCAGCGAGGGCGTGATCGACCCGCTGCGGGCGAATAAGGCCGGCCTGCGCCTTCGCCTGGCGCTTTCGGAATTGGATATCGCTCCGATCGGCACGTTGCACGGGTTGTGCCAGCGCATTCTGCGCGAGGCGCCTTTCGACAGCGGCAGCGGCTTCGTGGCCGATGCGCTGGTGTCCGGCGATGAGCTGGTGACCGAGCTGGCCGACGATGCCTGGCGGCGGCTGGTGCAGGTCGACACCGTGCGCGATGCGGACATGCAGGCGTGGATCATGGTCGGCCGCGGCAAGCTGCGCAGTGCAATGAAAGCCGCGTTGCAGCCGGGCGTGCAGGTGGTGGTGCCCGAGCCGTTGCAACCCGCTGCATTCGCAGTCCTGCGTCGCCGCCTGGACGGATTGCTGGAGGATCGTGCACGCTTCAATCCCAAGGCCAAGGTCCTGCAGCGCGGACTGACGGCACTGGTCGGCTACCTTGCATCGGCGGAGGCCGATGCGCCGTTGCCGGAAGGCCTGCTGAAGGATCTCGATGTCGAACCCGACAAGCACTTCAAGCCCGGGTACCTTGGCGATGTCGACATTGTCGCGGTGCTGGAGGGCGTTGCGGACTTCATCGCATGTGCCCGCGCCGCGGCATTCGCGCCGCGTGCCCGCGCGCTGGCCCGGATCGTGGAGGTCGCGCGGCTTGAGCGCGACGAACGCCTGCGCGCGCGCCGTCAGCTGAGCTTCGATGGCCTGATCGAGCGCACCCATGCAGCCTTGCAGGCGCATCCGTCGCTGGCCGGCGGCCTGCATGCGCGCTGGCCGGTGGCGTTGGTCGACGAATTCCAGGACACCGACGCGCTGCAGTACGGCGTGCTCGACCGCATCTATCGCGACCGGGACGACGCGCCGCGCGGACGGCTGGTGATGATCGGCGACCCCAAGCAGGCGATCTACGGATTCCGTGGCGGTGACATCCACGCCTACCTGCAGGCGGCGGTCCAGGTGCCGGAGAACGCGCGCATCCGCCTGGACGTCAACCGGCGGTCGTCGCGCGCGTATATCGCTGCCTGCAACGAATGGTTCGCCCGCGCCGGCATGGCGCTTTCATCGGAGGCATCCCCGCGCCAGCACGCCATCGAATACCTGCCGATCCAGGCCAGCAGCCGGCTGGATGCAACGACGTACCGGATCGATGGCGACGAGGTCGCCCGGCCGCTGGCATTGCATTACCTCGCCGATTGCCCCGACGCCGCGCCCGCGCGTCGCAACAAGGCGCTGGCAGCCTGCGCCGACCACATCGTCGAGCTGTTGTCGGGCCGCCATGCGATTGGCAACGACCCGTTGCAGCCTGGCGACATCGCCGTACTGCTGCCTAGAAACCACGATATCGCCGCATTGCGCGAGTTGCTGCAGGCGCGCCGTGTGCCCTGCGTGGGCGCCGCCCGCAGCAGCGTGTTCGATTCGCCATGGGCGCGGGAACTGGAGATCCAGTTGCATGCCGCAGCGAACCCGCACGAGGGCAGCCTGGTGCGCGCCGCACTGGCGACCCGGCTCGGCGGCTTCGATTACGACGCCCTGCGAGCGCTGGGCGAGTCGGCGGGCGAATCGGGGGGCGATGCCGCGTGGCAACGGCAACTGGGGCGCTATATGTCGCTGCAGCTGGACTGGCAGCAAGGTGGCGTTCTGGCGGTGGTCCAGGCCTTGCTGGACGAGGCGGGGCCGCGGCTGTGTGCTGGCGCATCGGGCGAGCGCGCGCTGACCGACCTGCGCCAGCTCGGCGAATTGCTGCAGGCGCGTGAAAGCACTGGCATTGGCCGCACGCAATTGCTCGCATGGATGGCGCAGCAACGCGGCGGCGAGGGTAGCGACGACCAGGACGCCGCGAAGGAACGCCAGCTGCGGATCGAGTCCGACGCCAGGCGCGTCCAGCTGATGACCCTGCATGCGGCGAAGGGCCTGGAATTCCCGGTGGTCATGCTGCCATTGCTCTGGGCCTGCGACGGTGGCAAACCACGCGACGAGTTCGTGCTGCTGCACGACGCGGCGACGGGTGGGCGCGGACTGCGCTTTGATCAGCAGGCGAAGGATGCCGCACAGTGGGAAGCGCAGGATGAGCGCTATCGCGTGCTGTACGTCGCCATGACCCGGGCGCGGCATGCGTGCCATGTGTATGCGCTGCCGCCGCGGCGTGGCTGCAAGGCCGGGTCCGACACGCCATTGTCTGATCCGCAGCGGGCGCCGCTGGATGCCCAGCTGGAACGCGCGAGGGCAGTTGCACTTGGTGCTGCGGATGCAAAGGGAGACAGCTGGGGCGAGCATGTGGCATGGCATGACGCCTGGCCGCAATCGGCAGGCCAACTGGTGATTGCAAGCGGCAACAACCGTCCACGCGTGGTCTTGCCCGAACCAACTCCTCTGGCCGTGCACGCGCGCCGGCACAGTTTTTCGACCTTGACCCGTGTCGAACATTTGCGGTCGCAGGAGGAGAATCCGGCCAGTGACGAGGCGCCAGTCGATGACGATATCGATGTGCAGGACTCGCTGCACGCACCGCCACATCCTGGGCTGCAGGTGCTTGAACGCTGGAAGGGCACGGCGTTCGGTAATGCCCTGCACGCGATGCTGGAAGAACGCGGCTTCGGGTTGCCGATGCGCGCGCAAGTCGGCCTGGCCTCGCGTGCGTTGCGCGACTCCGGCCTGCGTTTGCCCGCCGGCGAGCATGAGCAACGCCAGCTGGCGGACGCGATCGCCGACCGCCTGCAGGATGTGCTGGAGGCGGAGATCCTGCCTGGGCTGCACCTCGTCGATATTCCCGCCAGCCATTGGCGTGCGGAGATGGCCTTCGACTACGAATTGCGCGATGTGCAGGTCGCCGCGCTGCGTGACGCATGCTTGGCGCATGGCCAACCCGGGTTGATGCCGTGGTTGTCGGCGCGGCATCTGCATGGCCTGATGACCGGCAAGATCGATCTGGTGTTCCAGCATGCGGGTCGCTTCCATGTGCTGGACTGGAAGGGCAACTGGCTGGGCGATCACCTGGAGGACTACGCACCGGATCAGCTGGGTGCGGCGATGGACCAGCACCAGTACCGCCTGCAGGCCCTGCTCTACACCGTTGCGGTGGACCGCTACCTGCGCCAGCGGATGCCGGACTATCGCCGCGCCGACCACTTGGGCGATACCGTATACCTGTTCCTGCGTGCGGTCGGCCTGGCGCCCGCGGCCGGCGTCTGGGCGCATCGATTCGACGACGGCCTGATCGACGCCATCGACCGCGCGCTCGGCGCCACGGAGCAGGCGGCGTGAGGGGCTACCATTTCCGGCAGGACGCGATCGAAACCCAGGTTCCCGAGTGGGGCGCACTGCAGCAGGCGTTGCACCGCTGGGTGATCGTCCATGGCGGGTCGCCGCTGCTCGCGCGCACCGCAGCCTGGGCCTGCGTGGCGGATGCCCATGCCGACGCGGCTCTTCCGCTTTCCGGCCTTGCCGCTGGACGGCATGGCGCGCCGTTGCTTGACGACGACGAGATCGATGCATTGCGCCACGAGGCAATGGTGGGTGATGCCCCTGTCGACGAAGCCGGCATCAGCGACGGCCAACGACCGACCGCCTTCGTGCTCGACGCGCAGGACCGCTTCTACCTGTGGCGCAATTTCGCCCGCGAACGTACGATCGGGCGTCGCCTCCGCGAATGCCGGTTGACCCCGCCGCTGTTCGCAGGCCGCGTGGATGCCGCGGATATCGATGCCCTGTTCGATGCCGCCGGGCCCGGCGCCGACGCCGCGCAACGAACCGCGGTCCGCCAGTTGTCGGATCAACGCTTCGCCGTGCTGACCGGCGGTCCGGGCACCGGCAAGACCACCACCGTGCTGCGCATGCTGTTGATGGCGCAGCGCCAGCGCCAGCAGGCGGGACTGCCGCCGGCGCGCATCGCCATCGCCGCGACCACCGGCAAGGCCGCGCAGCGGCTGCTGGCATCGCTGCGGACCGGCCAGCAGGCCTTGCACGCACGCTTCTCGGCCGCCACCGATGCGGCCTGGCGCAGCCTGCTCGACCTGCTCCCGACCCGCGATGCACAGACCCTGCACCGGCTGCTTGGCTACCGTCCGCATGACGGCCGCTTCAGCCGCAACCGTGACGCCCCGCTGGATGCAGACATCGTGGTGGTGGACGAGGCCTCGATGCTGGACCTGGCGCTGTTGGACGCATTGCTAGCCGCGCTGCCCGACGAAGCGCAGTTGTTGCTGGTAGGCGACGCTGACCAGCTGACCTCGATCGGCACCGGCTCGGTGCTGCTGGATCTGGTTGCGGCGATGGAAGGCAGCGCGGATCTGGTACGCCTGCAACACGGATTCCGCACCCAATCCCCGCAACTGCCCGTCCTGCTTGCGGCGGTGCGCGCGGGCGATGCCGCCGGTTTCGAGGCCTCTCTGGATGGCGTCAGCACCAGCTGGCACCAAGTCGCCACGCCCGCGCAA
>JBBSTP010000146.1:0-5756 GCA_038235795.1 Lysobacterales bacterium
AAATCGATGCACCGGCCATTCTTCTCCCAATCCCCATAACGCGTCGGATCGGGGCCGTCACGGCCACCGATTTCAGCGTCGGCGCTGGCATCCTTGGCTGGCTTGGGCGTGGGTTCCTGATCAGGAACCGGCGCCTGCCCGGGCTCGGGAAGAGGATTGGATTGACCTATGATTGACGTATTCACAACCCTCCGAGTTTAAGTCCCGCGCCCATGTCCTACAACCTCGACCATGCACAAGCGCCAGCGTTCGCCCTGCCCGACCATCATGTGCTTGCGCTGAAAGGGCCCGATGCGATGGCCTTCGCCCAAGCCCAGTTCATGAACGACGTCGCCGCCGTGGCCGATGGACAGTGGCAATGGAACGGCTGGCTGACGCCGAAGGGACGCGTGATCGCCCTGTTCGCCCTGCTGAGGCGGGATGAGCAAACCCTCTGGCTGCTCTTGCCTGACATAGCCGCAAGCGAACTGGCGCCGATGCTCCAGCGCTACGTGTTCCGCAGCAAGCTCGCCATTGAAACCGTGGACACCACGATCGCGGGCAGCTTCGAGGTACCCGAGGCCGCCAGCGGCGCATCCTTCGCCGTCCTTGACAATGGCCGATTGGAACTGGATATGCGCGGCGATGGCGGTGCTCGCAGCCTGTTGGTCGGAGGCGCGCCTGCCGAGCAAGACCCCGCAGCCACCGAGCACTGGATGCAAGCCGACCTCAGCCATGGGCTACCGCGCCTGCCTGCGTCGCAGCGCGAGCAATGGACCCCGCAACAACTGTCACTGGACCGACTGCGCGCGTTCAGCGTGAAAAAGGGCTGCTACCCAGGGCAGGAGATCGTCGCGCGCACACACTATCTCGGCCAGGTCAAGCGTGGACTGGCGCTTTTAGAAGCAACATCCGAAGTCGCTGCCGGTAGCGAAATCCATGCCGCGGGGCGCAGTATCGGCAGCGTCGCCTGCGCGAGCGGAAACATGGCGCTCGCGGTCATCCCGCTGGATGCGCCTCGCGAGGGCCTGAGCGCGACGGATCTCGCCGTGCAGGTGCGCTCCTTGCTCAATGGACTGGCGCGCTGACGGCCTGCTGAGCGCCGACGCAGGCCAGCCATCACGTCGCGGTCCTGCACCGGGACGTTCGCCTCATCCGGCCGCCAACACATCGGCCGCGGCGAGTATGTCCTCGTCCTTCGGGATCACCAGGAATGCTGCACCCGCCAGCGGCGTGTAGGTATCCACGCCGACCACGCGTCGCCCGGGCTTGCCGCCCAACCCGGCTTCGGTAATCGCAGTGATCACGCCCTCGCCCACGCCCGCGCTGTGGCGGCCTTCATCCACCACCAGGATGCGCGCGCATTCGCGTGCATGTTTTTCGATTGCTTTCGCATTGAGAGGCACCAGCCAGCGCAGGTCGACCACGCGTACCTTCCATCCATGCCTGGCCTCGATCTGCCGCGCCGCACGCAGGCTCATCGGCATGCCGTTGCCGAAGCTGAAGATCACGCAATCGGACGCGTCGGGGAAGTACACCCGCTCCTCGCCCAGCACCAGCGCCTGGTCGGGTGCGGGGTAGTCGGTCAGCCACTGGCCATCGCCGGCCTCATGGAGATCCTTGGTCATGTACAACGCAATCGGTTCCAGGAACACGCTCACGCGGCCATCGACCTTCGATAGCGCGGTCAACGTGCGCAGCATCATCGCTGCATCGTCGCCACGCGAAGCGCAACCCACCACGAGCCCGGGAATATCGCGCAGCGGCGTGATCGAATTGTCGTTGTGGAAGTGCCCGCCGAAACCGCGTTGGTAACCCAGCCCGGCGATGCGCACCACCATCGGGTTGCGGAACTGATCGTTGCTGAAGAACTGCAGGCTCGCCGCCTCGCCGCGGATCTGGTCGATCGCGTTGTGCAGGTAAGCCAGGTACTGGATTTCCGGAATCGGCAGCATGCCCATGTTGGCGAAACCCTGGGCCATGCCCAGGATCATGGTTTCATCGAGCAAGGTGTTGAACACGCGGCGGTTGCCGAACGCCTTGTGCAGGCCCTTGGTCACCGTGTAGACGCCTCCCTTCTGCGCTACGTCTTCGCCAAACAGCAGAGTCTCCGGATACTTGGCGAACAGGTCGTGCAGGGCCTGGTTGATCTGGATGGCGAGATGCCGCGGCGGCAGATTTTCCGGCAGCTTGTCTTCGCTGCCGAAGGCCTCCATGCGCGCTTCTGGCGATGCAACACGCGTCGCTTCGGCCAGCACCTTGTCCGGCGTGTACGGCGCCAGCGGTGCGATGACGTCCTCGAGTTTCTCGAGTTTGGGCCTGCGGTCGGCTTCATCGGCGGCGGTGAAGCAGCGTGCCCCCGTGGCCTCGTACAGCGCAAGGATTTCGTCCTTCGACATCAATCCGGATTCAAGCGCGATGGCCGCGCTGCGCAGCAGCGGATCGCTGGCCTCGACTTGGCACAGCTCTGCGAGGTTGCGCCATTCGATTTCGAAATCGGTGCCGGCGTGGCCCATGATCCGGGTCGTGCGCAGGTGCAGGAAGGTCGGTCGCCGGGTCGTCCGGCAATGATCGACCGCGTCGCGCACGCGACCGTAGCCGTCGGCCAGGTCCAGCCCATCGGCAGCGAAATAGTCCAGCCCGCGTCGCCCCGAAAAACTTTGTGCGATCCAGCCATCCGGCGTCTTCACCGAGATGCCGATGCCGTTGTCCTCGCACACGAACAGGATCGGCGCCGGCAGCTTCTGGTAGGCGGTCCAGCTGGCAGCGTTGAATGCGGTTTGCGCGGTGGCATGGTTGGCCGAGGCGTCGCCGAAGGAGCAGATCGCGATGCTGTCGTCGGGGATCGGCAGCACATGTCCGATCCGGCGCGCCTGCTCGATCGCCAGCGCCGTGCCCAGCGCCTTGGGCAAATGCGAGGCAATGGTCGAGGTCTGCGGCAGGACCCACAACGGCTTGCTGCCCCAGACTTTGTGGCGACCGCCTGACGCCGGGTCATCCTTGCAGGCGGCGAAACTCAGCGCCGAATCCATCACCGGATCGCGCGGCCTCCCGTCAGCGCCGGGCAACTTGCGGAAGCGCTCGGCCATGAACGCGCCACTGCGGTAATGCAGGAATGCAGGGTCGGTGTGGCGGGCAGCGCGCGCGACCATCGCATTGCCTTCGTGACCGCTCGAACCTATCGTGTAGAAGACCTTGTTTTGCACGCGCAGCACGCGCGCCATCAGATCCAGGTGGCGACTGATCAGCTGGGACTCGAACAGCTCGCGAAACCCGAGCGCATCCAGGGCGCTGCCCTCGAGGATCGCCTCGTCCGGTCCAGGCCGCGCATCCCGCGAGCCGTCCCAGCCTTTTACGAACTCGCTGAAATTGACGTCGCAGATCTCGGCGCGGTTGACGCCCTTCATGCGGGCGGGAATCGGATCCGGAACAGTGGCAAACATGGCGGCCCTTGATGAGGCGGATTTCAACCCGCCAATGTCGATCACAACACGTTTTGAGACTCGCCAGACCTCATCGGCAACGTGCGTCGAGTCTCCTGCCCGGATCAGCGACTGGTGTTCAAGCTCAGAACGCGTTGATGCCGGTCAGCTCGCGGCCGATCACCAGCTGGTGCACGGTTTCCGTGCCTTCGTAGGTGATCACCGATTCCAGGTTGAGCGCGTGGCGGATCGCGGCATGCTCCGTTGTGATGCCGGCGCCGCCGAGCAGGTCGCGGCATTCGCGGGCGATGTCGATCGCCATGCGGCAGTTGTTCCACTTCGCAAGAGACACCTGCGCGGGTTGCATCGTGCCTGCATCCTTCAGGCGACCCAACTGCAGCGCCAACAGCTGCCCAAGGGTGATCCGGCGCGCCATGTCGGCCATCTTGATCTGCGCCGACTGCGTGGCGGCGACCGGGCGATCGAACAGAATGCGTTCCTTGGTGTAGTTCAGCGCCTCGTCCAGGCAGGCGATGGCGGCGCCGATCGGTCCCCAGGTGATGCCGAAGCGGGCCTGGGTCAGGCAGCCCAGCGGACCCTTTAGCCCTTTCACATTCGGCAGTCGGTTGGCGTCGGGAACGCGCACGTTGTCGAAGAACAACGCGCTCGTCACTGATGCACGCAAGCTCATCTTCTTGTGGATTTCCTGCGCACTGAACCCGGCGAAATCCTTTTCGACCACGAATCCCTGGATGCCGTCCTCGGTATGCGCCCAGACAATGGCGATGTCGGCCAGGTTGCCGCTGGTGATCCACATCTTGGAGCCATTGAGGATCCAGTCGTCGCCGTCGCGCTTGGCATGGGTCTTCATGCTGGCCGGGTCGGAACCGCCGCTGGCCTCGGTCAGGCCGAAGCAACCGATCACTTTGCCCGCCGCCATGTCCGTCAACCAACGCGTGCGCTGCTCTTCCGAGCCATACGCAAAGATCGGGTACATGCACAGCGAACTTTGCACGCTGACAAAACTGCGAATGCCGGAGTCGCCGCGTTCCAGTTCCTGGCAGATCAGGCCATAGCTGACGCTGTTGAGTCCGGCGCCACCGTATTGCTCGGGTAGCGAGGAGCCCAACAAACCTAGTTCGGCGATTTCCGGGACCAGTTCCGCCGGAAAGCGCGCCTGGTCGAACGCGTCGCCAATGATCGGGAGGACGCGCTCGTCGGTGAAACGCGCCACCGTGTCCTGCACGGCGCGCTCGTCTTCGGACAGCAGGGACCGGACGTCGTACAGATCGTAGGGATGCAGTGCCATCGGGAACTCGAGGTACAAGGAAGTCGCCCATTGTATCGGGCGGGCCGCAACGGGGGCAGACCGTGGAATCGCCAACGTGCGCGGTCGGATATTCCAATCCGACTCCACTTCCCGACGAAATGCCAAGACGCAACGTGGGTCGTTATGAAAACAAACAACGGGGCCGGATCGCTCCGGCCCCGGCTGGGCAAACCACGACTGGTACGAGCCGCGATCAACCGTTCCGGTTGTCATCCACTGTCGCGACCTGGGTCACGACCTGCCCATCGATCACCGGCAGCTGCGGACCAGGCTGCTCGTCCATGCGCACGGTATGCGTGCGCCCGTCCAGCCGATAGGTCACGTCGTAACCGACGGTACGCTCGCTGTCGCCCAGGGCGATGCGGCTGCCGGGCTTGGATTCGGTACGCATGTTGCCAGTGGTGCCATCGGGATTGCGGTAGCTGACGTTCCACGCCACGGTGCGCGACGAAGTCGACGACGCGTTGACGGTGCGACAGCGGCGATCGCTACGATTCACCACCTGGCCACCGACATGGTTGCGATCAACGCGGTTGCCGATGAAGCCACCCGCCACGGCGCCACCCACGGTCGCGGCCTTCTTGCCGTTGCCGCCTCCGACCTGGTTGCCGACCAGCCCACCAATGAGGGCACCGGCCACGGTTCCGCCAACGTTGCCGTCACGTTCGGGCATACGCTGGGCCACCACCACGTCCTCGCACACCTGCTGCGGGGTCGATGTGGTATTGGATTCACGCACCGGATCGGTGCCGATCACGGTCGCATACAGCGGCTCGCGCTCGGTCACCGGCTTGACGTTAACGACCTGGGCGAATTCGACGCGACCGGAGGCCGGCACGGCGCCGCCCAGCGGCATGGTGTCACCTGTTGCCGTGAACATGGCCGCATTATTTGCTTGCGGTAATTGCGCTTGATCGCGATTGTTGATGAAGCCTGCGGTGGCCACGCCACCGACCAGCAGTGCTCCCAATGCAATGGCCAACGTGTTGTTCTTCATGATCTGGTGCTCCCGCGTCTGTTGAACC
>JBBSTP010000147.1:0-5737 GCA_038235795.1 Lysobacterales bacterium
CACGCGCCCAAGCTCATAGCAATCGCCGATGCCCGCCGCCAGCAGGCGCTTGAGCGCGAACTCCGGCGACGTGCGCAACCAGCGCGTGTGTGGCGCGCCGTCGGTACGGCCGCTGAACTCCGTCGAGAACGAGGCGATGTTCGGATCTGTGTTGCCGGCTCGCGACAAGATCGGGGTTTCGACTTCCAGCACATCGCGGGCATGGAAGAATTCGCGGATCAGGCGGTTGAGCCGAGCGCGCAGAAGCAAGGCATCGCGCGACGTGGATGGTTGCCAGTCGCTCATGCAGCCCGCGAAGCGGCGACTCTGTAGGAGGCGGTCATGAATGATGATCCAGGAAAGCAACCAACGCAGTTTCGTCCCAGGTCTCGATGCCCAGTTCCTGCGCCTTGACCAGCTTGCTGCCGGCGGCTTCGCCGGCGACCACCAACGAAGTCTTTTTCGACACGCTGCCTGCGACCTTCGCACCCAGCGCTTCAAGCCTTGCGCCCGCCTCATCACGCGACATGGCCAACAAGCCGCCCGTCAGCACCACGGTCTTGCCGGCCAGTGGACCTTCGCTAGCACGTTGAGGGGCGCTTTCAGGCCAGTGCATGCCCGCCGCTTGCAAGGCCGTGATCGCCTCGCGGTTGTGCGGCTCGGCGAAAAAGTGCGCAATCCGTGCGGCCACGATCAGGCCGACATCGGGGACCTGCTGCAACTGCTCCTCGTCGGCCGCCATCAGCGGCGCCAACGCGCCGAAGTGGCGTGCAAGCGTCTTGGCCGTGCTTTCGCCGACATCTCGGATACCCAGCGCGAACAGCAAGCGTTCCAGCGTGGTGTCGCGGCTCGCTTCAATCGCAGCGACCAGATTTTCCGCCCATTTCGTCGCGATCTTGCCGGCCTTCACCGTGTCAGGAACCGTGCCGGAAACTTCGTCCGCACGACGCTTCATCTCGACGAAATCGTCAACGGTGAGCGCGTACAGATCGGCGATGCCATGCACGTAGCAGAGGTCAACCAGCGCATCGATGAAACGCTCGCCAAGCCCGTCGATGTCGATTGCACGCCGTGAGGCGAAATGGATCAACGCCTGCTTGCGTTGCGCCGGGCATACCAGTCCACCGCTGCAACGCGCCACTACCTCGCCTTCCTCGCGCTCGACCGCCGAACCGCAATCCGGGCAGTGCGTCGGCAGCGCATACGGTGGATGCAGGGGCTGGCCGGTCGCGTCCAGCGGACGCCTTTTTTCGATCACCCGCACCACTTCCGGGATCACGTCGCCGGCACGGCGCACGATCACGCTGTCGCCGACGCGCACGTCCAGGCGCGCGATCTGGTCGGCGTTGTGCAAGGTTGCGCGGGTCACCGTGACCCCACCGACGTGCACCGGCGCCATCAGCACCCACGGCGTGACCGCGCCGGTACGGCCGACGTTGACCTCGATCGATTCCACCGTGGTCGTCGCTTCCTGCGCCGGGAACTTGTGCGCGATGGCCCAGCGCGGCGCACGCGAAACAAAGCCCATCGCGCGCTGCTGGTCGAAGCGGTCAAGCTTGTAGACCACGCCGTCGATGTCGTAGGGCAGGTCGTCGCGTTGGGTGCCGACACGTGCGTAGTACGCGAGCAATCCTTCGACGCCGGTGGCGACATCGACCAGTGGACTCACCGCAAAGCCCAGTTCTCGCAGCCATGCGAGGACCGCCGAATGCGTGGTGGACAGTGCGCCGTCGCTTTCGCCCAGCGCATACGCATAGAACGCGAGCGGACGCTGCGCGGTGATCCGCGAATCCAGTTGTCGCAGCGAACCGGCAGCGCCATTGCGGGGATTGGCCAACGGTTTGTCGCCGGTCTCGCGGGCACGGGCGTTGTAGGCCTCGAAGCCGGCGCGGGGCATGTAGACCTCACCGCGCACTTCGAGCAGCGCCGGTGGATTGCCACGTAAAGTGAGCGGAATCGAGCGGATCGTACGCAGGTTGGCGCTGACGTCTTCACCGGTGGCGCCATCGCCGCGGGTCGCACCACGCACGAACACGCCATGTTCGTAGCGCAGACTGATCGCGAGGCCGTCGAGTTTTGGTTCAGCCGAAAACACTGGCGCCGCATCTCCGGTTTCCTTCTCGATCCGGGCGACGAAATCGGCCACTTCCCCGTCGCTGAAGGCGTTTGACAGCGACAGCATCGGCATCGCATGCGCGACCTGCTCGAAGCGCCCGGAAGGCGCGTCGCCGACACGCCGCGTCGGCGAATTCGAATCTGCGAATTCCGGATGCGCGGCTTCCAGCGCCTCAAGTTCGCGCAGCATCGCGTCGTATTCGGCATCCGGAAGGTCCGGGTCGTCGAGTACGTGATAGCGATGACTGGCGTCGTTGAGCCGACGTCTGAGTTCAAAGATGCGCGTGGCAATTGATTTTTTGGTCATGCTTCAGGTCGCGGCTTTGCGGAGCGCACCAAATCCCGGCTTGACGTGATTACCAGCGCGTTGGCTTGCTCAAGGGCGGCGCCTGGTGCTCGCGGTCATAGCCGCGCAGCTCGTCGCGGATGTGCTGGATACGCTGACGCCCAAGCGCATTGCGTTCCTCGTCCAGGACGACGCCGTCGAGCAGTTCGGCCATGCGCTGCGCGGCCGGCAACATGGTGTCCCAGGCATCCAGTGCCGACAGCGGCGCCGGCAGGGTCAGGAAGAATGCGATCGCCGGGGTCTCCAGCTCGCCGATCGTGGCCATCTCGAAACTGCCCGGCTTGATGATGTTGGCGACGCTGAACACCGGCCCCTGTTCGGGACGCCCATCGACCAGGCGATGGAACACGTCCATGTAACCGAAGGTCAGTCCGGCCTTCTCGGCCGCGACCATGATGTCCTGCCCGCGCAGCTTGTTGCCGGCCTTGGCCGCGACATACAACGAGACGATGCGATCGAATTCCTCCGACGTGCGCTTGCCAAGTTCGCTGCTGCGCGGGCCGCTGTCGGGCAGGGCCAGTTCGTCCTGCACGCCATCCTCGGAGGTTTGTCCCCAGCTGCCGGCGAGTTGTTCGCCCAGGGTAGGCTCCCGGCGCCCGCCACTCTCGTTGCCATCCACCGGTTCGCTGCGTGCGGCGTGCCGGCGTTGCGAGGCCTTGCGGCCACGACCGAAGTAGATGATCGCGCCAAGCAGCAGCGACATCGCTACCGCGATACCGATTCGAAGCAGGGTCATGTCCGACATCAAATGCTCCTCTTTTATGCAGCGCCTGCCAGGCGCGCGGCTTCCGCCAGGTCGACCGACACCAGGCGGCTCACGCCTGGCTCGCGCATGGTGACGCCCGAAAGTTGCTGCGCGGCTTCCATGGTCGCCTTGTTATGGGTCACGAACAGGAACTGTACCTGCTCGCTCATCTCGCTGACCATCGCGGTGAAACGGGCGACATTGGCTTCGTCCAGTGGCGCGTCGACCTCGTCGAGCAGGCAGAAGGGTGCCGGGTTCAACTGGAAGATCGCAAACACCAGCGCCACCGCGGTCATCGCCTTCTCGCCGCCTGACAGCAGCGAGATGCTCGACACGCGCTTGCCGGGCGGGCGCGCCATGATCGTCACGCCGGCGTCCAGCAGGTCCTCGCCGGTCAGTTCAAGGTAGGCATGGCCGCCGCCGAACAGGCGCGGGTAGAGTTCCTGCACACCTGAATTGACGCGATCAAACGTGTCCTTGAAACGGCCGCGGGTTTCCCGGTCGATCTTGCGGATCGCGTCTTCCAGCGTGTCCAGCGCCGAGGTCAGGTCCGCATCCTGCGCGTCCAGGTATTCCTTGCGCTGGGCGGACTCGGCATGTTCGGCGATGGCCGCCAGGTTGACCGGTTCCAGCCGGCGCAGCTTGGCGTCGAAGTCGGCGACCACTTTCTCCCAGGCCGGTGCTTCGGCA
Source organism: Lysobacterales bacterium (assembly GCA_038235795.1). Classification (GTDB taxonomy): domain Bacteria; phylum Pseudomonadota; class Gammaproteobacteria; order Xanthomonadales; family Xanthomonadaceae; genus Thermomonas. The sequence continues at coordinate 3,876 of JBBSTP010000147.1, forward strand.
TCTTCGGCGAGGGTGGCGAGGACATCGTCCATTACGAAACCGGCTTCGACCACGGCGCTGGAAAACTGGTCCTCTTTCAGGACCAATGCCTGCTGGTCCAGCTTGCGCTGGCCGATCGCCTCGCGCTGCTGCAACGCCTGTGCGTCGCGCTGCTGGCGGGTGTGTTCGAAGCCGCGCAGTTCATTGTCGATACCTTCCAGCGCCGAGCGTGCAGCTGCGAGCGCCTGTTCGGTACGCACGCGTTCGCCCAGGGCCGCCTGGCGTTCATCTTCCAGCGTCTTGACTGGGGCATCGCCATCGGCGAGCTGCGCAACCAGTTCGCCCAGGCGCGAGTCCAGCTGGCCGCGCTGGCCACTCATGCGCTCCAGGGTCTGCGACAACGCGACGATCTGCGCGCGTTGCGATTCCACCGTCAAGGCCAGCGCGTGCGCGGCGTCGCGCGTTTCGCGGGCGGCATTGCGCGCGCCGTCGCGTGCCTGACCGATCTCGAGGCGCTCGTTATCCAGCGCCTGCCGCGCGGTTTCCAGTTCACCCATGCTGGCGACCGCAGTCTCGATACGTTGGCGTGCCTCGCGTGCCTGCTCACGACCGCCGTCGAGGGTGGCGACAAGCTGGGTCAGTTCAGCGTCGATGCGCTCGATCCGGCCGCGTGCGGAATCCAGACGACCCTGCTGGCTTTGCAACTGGCCGGCCAACTCGGACACGCTGCGATGCGACAGGTGCAGCGCGCGCTGCGCTTCCTCCCGTTGTTGTTCCGCTGCGAGCAATTGGTCGCGCAGGCTGGTGAGGCTCCCATCCAGATCGCGTTCGCGCGCCACATGGCCGTCGATATCGGCACGCAGCGCCTTGATTTCCTTGCCACGCAGCAGCGCGCCCTGCTTGGCCGCGCCTGAATGCACCACGCGCACCCAACCATTGCCCAGGCGTTCGCCGGCACGGGTGACAACCGACTCGCCATCGCCCAGGCGCGCCTGCAGGCTGCGCGCATCGGCAAGCGATTCGGACGTATGCAATTTCGACAGCAGACGTCGGATCGCGGTCGGACCCTGCACCTTTGCTGCCAGCGAGGTTGTTGCGAATTGCTCGTCGGCTTCGCTGGACGACACCAGTGCGAGGCGGCCCTCTCCGAGGTCGCCCAGGGCATCGACAAGCCGGCTTTCCAGCAGCGTGCCAGGGGCATCGACCAGCACCGCCTCGATCAGATGGCCGAGCGCGCCTTCCACCGCGTTTTCCCACCCTGCCTCCACCCGCAAGCGCTCGCCGACGCGTGCAGCGCTGTCCAGACCCTGCGCCTGCAACCACTGTACGGCCGCACCCTGCTCCTGTCCGAGAGCGGCATGTTGCAGGGCTTCCAGTGACGACAACCGGCCCCGCGCGGCCTGCGCCTGCTTGCGCAGTTCGGCCAGTTCCGACTGTTGCGTACGCTGCTGTTCCTGCAGATCGGTCAAGGACTGCTTGCGGATGTCGACGTTCGTTGTCAACACATCCAGCGCAGTCTTGTGTTCGTCGTGCCTGCCTTGCAAGGCAGCGAACGCCTCGCTCAGCGCGGCCAGGTCCAGACCGGTGCGTTCAATGCCCAACTGCTCGCGACGGCGGTCGGCGTCGAGGATCTGCCGGTCCAGGTGTTCAATGCGGGTGCGTTCGACATCGCCGGCACGCGTGGCCTCGGCCTGCGCCTTGCTGTGCGCATCCCAGTGCTGCTGCCAGTCGGCCAAGCGTGTTTCCGCCTCTCGCCATGCCTCCTGGCGAGCACCGTCGTCGGCCTGAAGCGATTCAAGGCGTGGCTCGGCATCGGCCACCGATTCGCGCAGCACGTCGAGTTTCTGCTGGTCGCCACTGATGTGGCCGCCGATCTCGCTGAG
>JBBSTP010000148.1:0-5711 GCA_038235795.1 Lysobacterales bacterium
GGGCCGCGCCAGATCGCGATCCTGCCGCACTCGGAGGCCACGATCGGCCGGGCTCGCTCCGAAATGCTGGCGACTGGCCTGGGCAACCGCCCGGAACGCGATGGCATGCGCTGGTGGGGCAGCTTCCGTACCACCAACCAGCGCTTCGGGCGCGGCGGCACTGGCGACGGCTTCGATGGCGATGCGCCGAGCCTCAATGCGGGCGTGCAGTGGGCATCCGGCAACATCAGCTACGGTGCGTTCGGCGCCTACGGCAAGGCCGACATCGACTGGGGCCTGCGCCGTGGCAACTTCGAGCAGACCGATACCACGCTGGGCGGGTTCGTGAGCTGGTATGGCGATGGCCCATGGGCGAATGCGCAACTCAGCTACACCTGGCTGGATTTCGACATCCAGCGCGACATCGTGCTTGGGCCGGGGGTCCGCACCCATAACGGTTCCACCGATGGCAGCAACCTGACCGCGGCTGGGAGTGCAGGCTGGACCTTCAACCACGGCAAGCTGAGCCACGGCCCGGTAGTGAGCGTGGTTTCGCAAAGGATCGACGTCGACGGCTTTGCCGAATCCGAGCCGACGCTGTCCACTTCGCTGGCGTTTTCGGACCAGTCATTCAATTCGCTGGTCGGTAGCGTCGGCTGGCAAGCCAGCATCGCGTTGAGTGAACACATCCAGCCCTACGCCAAGCTGACCTGGGACCGCGAGTTCGAAAATCCCGCCGCGGAAGCCTTTGCGATGGCGCAGTCGATGCCTGGCACGCTGCCTTTCGCGGTGCCGGGCGTGGCGCTGGATCGCGAATACGGCACCGCCCAGTTCGGGGTCCGTTCCCAGATGTTCGGCCTGGACGTGCAGACCGGCACCCGCATCACCGTCAACCAGGACAGCAGCAATAACGCGACGTTCTTCGTGACCGTGGCCAGCAAGTTCTAAGCCTGCTACTCGCAGCGTGCGCCTTACGTGCGTTGCGCGGGCCGCGGCGGGCGGCATAGACTTGCCGCGCAAGCGGGTGTAGCTCAATGGCAGAGCTGTAGCTTCCCAAGCTACTGACGAGGGTTCGATTCCCTTCACCCGCTCCAGACCAGAAAACAGCGGTGCCCCGGATGGGGCGCCGCTGTTGGTTTCGGGAGACGGTGTCGATCGCGGCTTGTTGGGTGGAGGTGACGTCGCCATTCATGCTTGATCCCGCAGCCTGCCCCTGGATTTGCGCTACACCATCCGTTGTCGACGCATCGAACATCTCCCGAGTCACGCCGATGAAGCTCGCGATCCTGTCCCGCAACAGCAAGCTGTACTCAACTCGACGGCTGGTCGAAGCCGCGCGCGCGCACGGACACAGCGTGCGCGTGCTGGATCCGCTGCGGTGTTACATGCGCATCGGTAGCGAAGGTTTCGAGATGCGCTACAAGGGCGCCAGGATTACCGCGTATGACGCGGTGGTGCCGCGCATCGGCACCTCGGTCACCCGCTACGGCTGCGCCGTGCTGCGCCAGTTCGAACTGATGGGCAGCTTCACCCCCAACACCGCCGATGCCATCGCCCGTTCGCGCGACAAGTTGCGCTGCCACCAGTTGCTCGCGGCCCAGGGTATCGGCCTGCCAGTCACCGTGTTTGGCGACAATCCGGACGATACCGGCGACCTGCTGGCCATGCTCGGCCCGCCCCCGCACGTGATCAAGCTCAACGAAGGAACCCAGGGAAACGGCGTGATGCTGACCGAGAAATTGTCCGCCTCGCGCGGGGTGATCGAGACCCTACGCGGGCTGTACGCCCATTTCCTGGTGCAGGAATTCATCGCCGAGGCCAAGGGCGCCGACCTGCGCTGCTTCGTGGTGGGCAACAAGGTCGTGGCGACCATGCGCCGGCAGGCGCCAAAGGGCGACTTCCGCTCAAACATCCATCGCGGCGGCACCGGCAAGGCGGTCCGCGCCAGCAAGGCCGAAATGGAAACCGCGGTGCGCGCCGCGAAGGTGCTCGGACTGGGCGTGGCGGGTGTCGACCTGATCCGCTCCAAACGCGGCCCGCTGGTGCTGGAAGTGAATTCGTCGCCCGGACTCGAAGGGATCGAGGCCGCGACAGGAATTGACGTCGCGGGCCACATCATCGCGCATGTCGCCGCGCCTCAACGGCCTGCAGTCGATAACCTGCCAACGCGGATGTGAGGGATTCTTGATCGAATGCCTTCGTAAGGTGGGCGCATGGCAGCTCCTATTCCGGAGAGGCCATGGGGCAGCATTGACCTTCGGCCGAGGCGTTCCCCCGCCTGGGCCTTTGTCTGTCTGCACGTTCGCGTCATGCCCGGCATAGGGCTGGCGCCGGGTCCACCCGTCGCAGGCCGGCCGCTGTGCCAGAATCGAGGAACCATGATCATGGGCTACGGTCACAGCCCAAGGCTGTGTCCCTGCCGCAAGCCCGCCACCAAGGAATCCTGATGCGCATCCTGGTCATTGAAGACAACGCCGACATTGCCGCCAATCTCGGCGATTATCTGGAAGACCACGGGCATACCGTCGATTTTGCCGCGGACGGGGTCACTGGCCTGCACCTGGCGGTGGTCCATGAGTTCGATGCCATCGTGCTGGACCTCAACCTGCCCGGCATGGATGGATTGGAGGTCTGCCGCAAACTTCGCAACGAGGCGCGCAAGCAGACGCCGGTACTGATGCTGACCGCGCGCGATTCGCTCGAAAACAAGCTGGCGGGTTTCGACTCCGGCGCCGACGACTACCTGATCAAGCCATTCGCGCTGCAGGAAGTCGACGTGCGCCTGAATGCACTGGCTCGCCGCGGGCGCGGCCCCCACCAGCGCATCCTGAATACCGGCGATGTCGAATTCAACCTGGACACACTGGAAGTCCGCCGCGAAGGCAAGTTGCTGCAACTGAATCCAACCGCGCTGAAGATCCTGCAGGGGCTGATGGAAGCGTCGCCGGCGGTGGTCACCCGGCAGGAACTGGAAACGCGTGTGTGGGGCGAGGAACTGCCGGATTCCGATTCGCTGCGCGTGCATATCCACGGCTTGCGCGCGGTGATCGACAAGCCGTTCGCGGTGCCGATGATCCAGACCCGTCACGGCATCGGCTACAGGATCGCTGTACCCGATGTCGAAAGCTGACGCGGCGCCGCAGCGATCGGTGCCACACGGCCGGCGACGGCTGCGCACCCGCATCATCGTCACGTTCACCCTGCTGGGGTTCTGCCTGACGGCCCTGTTCGCATACTCGACCACGTTGCTGCGCACCCGGGTCGAGGACCAGCTGCTGGCCGAGGCCCTGAATCGTAATATCGATGCCTACGCCAGTGCATTCCAGCTCGATCCGAGCAATGCCACGTTCTCGTTCGAGGGCGTCAAGGGCTGGGTGTACGCACGCGACCGCCTCGGCAATGCACCCGAAGACTGGCGAAACCTTCGCGACGGCATCCATGAACTGCACGGCAAGGAAAACGGCAAGCCGTTCGCCTATAAGCTCGCAGTTCGGCGCACGCCGAGCCATGCGTTCTACCTGGCCTACGACCTCACCCAGACGCTGCAGGGGCAGGAACAGCAGAACCGCCTGCTGATCGGCTCGGTATTGGCGTTTTCCTTGTTGGCATTGGTACTGGGATGGTGGTCTGCCTCGCGGGTGATGTCGCCGGTGTCGGAACTGGCAGGTCGGCTGCGGCGCAGCGGCACGAGCTCGGACCCGGACGACCTGGCACCCTATTTTGCCGAGGACGAAGTGGGCGAGCTGGCCAAGGCGCTGGATGACTATGCCGGACGGTTGACCGACGTGGTCCAACGCGACCGCGAGTTCAATGCCGACGTCAGCCATGAACTGCGCACGCCATTGGCGGTGATCCGTGGCGCGGTGGAATTGATGCTGTCCAAGCCCGACATCGACCCGCGCATGCGCACCCGACTGCAGCGGATCGAACGTTCCGAACAGCAATGCACCGACCTGATCAGCGCCTTGTTGCTGCTCTCGCGCAACGAACGCGCAGTCGGCGATTGCGACGTGGCCAAGGTCGCGCAGCAGTTGCTCGAACATCATCGTGCGCAGCTCGCTGGCAAGCCGCTGGAACTGCGCCTGGAAGGGGAAACACGACTGATCATCGATGCGCCCGAATCAGCAGTGGCGGTCGCGCTGGGCAACCTGATCGGCAACGCAGTGAAGTACACGCGCAGCGGCGCCGTGATCGTGCGCCTGCATGCCGATTCGGTCGAAGTCGAGGATTCCGGCCCGGGCCTCAGCGCCGAAGATGCCGCGCGCCTGTTCGAGCGCGGATATCGAGGGACCCACGCTGGGCATTCGCAGGGCGGGGGCATCGGCCTGTCGATCGTGCGACGGATCTGCGCGCTGTACGGCTGGGACGTGGGTGTGCGGCCGGGCGAAATCCACGGCGTGGTGGCGATCCTGCGTTTCGCCGCGCAGGACCTGCGAGGTGATTCGTAAACGCGCCTATGCGTCGAGCGGTTCCAGCCAGCCGTGGGTGTCCCGCGTGCTGCCATCGAACAGGCCGAAAAACATCGACTGGATCCGTTGGGTGAGCGGGCCGGGTTTGCCCGCACCCACCTGGCGCCCGTCGACCGAGCGGATCGGGGTGATTTCGGCAGCGGTGCCACACATGAACAACTCATCGCACAGGTAGAGATACTCACGCGGGAGGTCACGTTCCACCACGTCGATCCCGTTGGCGCGAGCCAGGGTAATGATCGAGTTGCGGGTGATGCCGTTGAGCAGCGCGGCGCTGACCGGTGTGGTGTGCAGCGCGCCGTCGAACACCAGGAACAGGTTTTCGCCGGCGCCCTCGCTGAGCAGGCCGGTCGATGCCAACGCAATGCCTTCGCCGAATCCGAGCCTGCGCGCCTCGCGCGCGATCAATTGCCCGGACAGGTAATTGCCACCGGCCTTGGCGCCGGCCGGAATGGTGTTCGGTGCGACCCGCTGCCAACTGGACACGCAGGCATCGATACCCTGCTCGAGAACGCCTTCGCCGAGGTAGGCGCCCATCGGCCAGGTTGCGACCGCCACGTCGATCGGGGTTTCCGCCGACAGGCCGAATTCGCCCAGGCCGCGGTATGCGACAGGACGCAGGTAAGCCTTCGCCAAGTCGTTGCGCTTCACGACTTCGCGGCACGCGACGTTGATCTCGTCGAGCGTGTACGGGATCACCATGTCGTATATCTTGGCCGAGGCGAACAGGCGGCGGGTGTGGTCGCTCAGGCGGAAGATCGCCGGGCCATTGGGCGTGTCGTAACAGCGGATGCCCTCGAACACCGACGAGCCGTAGTGCAGCGCATGCGCCATCACGTGGGTGGTGGCTTCCGCCCAGGGCTTGATGGCACCGTTTTGCCAGATCCATTCGGGGTATTGCATCGCCGCCACTCCAGGAACTCGAAAGGACGATTTTGCCTGAAATGGCGATGGTGCGACGGACCGCCGCTACAGGCGAACCCACCAGCAGCCAAGATTCTTGCGCAGCCCGAACACGGTACGTGACGGCGTGCTGCTGTTTGCAAGTGTCTGTTCGACCCGCAGGCCGATCAGTCGCGGCTTGACGGCTGGCCGCTGGATGACGTTGCCGTCCTCGTCGAATTCGACGATGTCCGAATACGAGTAGGGATCCCTTCCACCCGAGTACATCGGCTGGACGTCGACCAGGGGTCTCTTGGCGATGACCGCGAGCCTGTCCATCAGCCGATAGCCGCTCCTGGTCGATGCGCCGGTGAAGTCGTA
>JBBSTP010000149.1:0-5711 GCA_038235795.1 Lysobacterales bacterium
ATGCGCGAAGCGGCGATGGCTGCGGGCGGCAAGCCGCGCTACAACGGCGCCTACCGCACCGCGAACGACGCATCTTTTGACGAACAACGTCGCGATGACCCGAACCGGGTCATTCGTTTTCGCAACCCGGATGACGGCGTGGTGGCCTGGGACGACAAGGTCAAGGGCCGCATCGAGATCGCCAACAGCGAACTCGATGACCTGGTGATCTTCCGCCCTGACGGCTGCGCCACTTACAACTTCGCAGTGGTGGTGGATGACATCGACATGGGCATCACCGATGTCGTGCGTGGCGACGACCACGTCAACAACACCCCGCGGCAGATCAACATCTACCGCGCGCTTGGCGTCGAGGTGCCGGCGTTCTCGCACCTGCCGATGATTCTCGATGAGCAGGGCGCCAAGCTGTCCAAGCGCACCGGCGCCGCCGACGTGATGCAGTATCGCGATGCCGGCTACCTGCCGCATGCACTGCTCAACTATCTGGTGCGACTGGGCTGGTCGCATGGTGACCAGGAAGTGTTCTCGATCACGGAAATGCAGTCGCTGTTCGACCTGCCGAACGTGCATGCAAAGCCGGCGCGGCTGGACATGGCCAAGCTCGGCTGGCTCAACCAGCAATACCTGAAGAACGACGACCCGGTCGAAGTCGGCAAGCACCTGCAATGGCATCTGCAGCAGGCCGGATACGATCTTACCAATGGGCCAGCGCCCGCCGACATCGTCATCGCGCTGCGCGACCGCGTGCAGACGCTTAAAGACATGGCCGAACGCGCTGCGGTGTGGTTCGGTCCGTTGACGCAGTACGACGACAAGGCGGTCGCCAAGCACCTGACGGCTGCTGCACGCGGCCCGCTGGCCGAGATGCGGACACGCCTTGCCGCGCTGGAGGCGTGGACGGTGGAGGGGATTGACGCGGCATTCCACGCCACGGTTGAAGCGTCGGGCCTGGGCCTGGGCAAGGTCGCGCAGCCGCTGCGGGTGGCGATCACCGGCACCCAGGTCAGTCCGGACATCTCGCACACGATCTACCTGGCTGGACGCGAGCAGGCACTGGCACGGATCGACGCCGCCCTTGCAAAAATCCCGGCGGATGCCTAGATCAACGTCATGGCCAAGACCAAAAGCAAGAGCAAAACCCCCTCCTGCATCGAGCCCAAGCACCATGTTCATGACGCCGCCGGCTTTGTCACGGCGGTGGAACACGCCTGCCACGAACGCGGCTTGCGACTTACCGCGATCCGCGCGCGCGTCCTGGGACTGGTCGCCGCGGCAGGCAAGCCGATCAAGGCCTACGACCTGCTGGAACTCGTGCGCGAAGGCGAGGGTGCCGGCGCCGCCGCGCCGCCGACGGTCTATCGCGCCTTGGATTTTCTGCTGGCCAACGGGTTCATCCACAAGCTCGAGTCGGTCAATGCCTTCGTGGCCTGCCACCACCCGAGCACCGACCAGCATTCGGTGCCGTTCCTGATCTGCGACCGCTGCCATTCCGCAGTCGAGCTTGAAGACGTCGATGTGGTCGATGCGCTGGATGCCCGCGCTCGCGCGCTAGGATTCGTCCCGCAGGCACAAACGCTGGAAGTGCATGGTCTGTGCGCCAAGTGCGCGTTGGCGGCCTGACCGCCAGCGGACGGTCGCGGCACCTCCACGCCAGGCAAGCAAGTGGCGCAAACATGTCTAGAAGAACATTCGTACCCCGAAGCTGACGGCCCGGCCTGGCAGGATCACTGCATCCTTCAGGAACGATGTGTGCACGCGCGCAACCTGGTTGGTCAGGTTGGTTGCATCGGCGAACAACTCCCAGCTGAAGTTTCCGGCGTCGAAATGTCGCGCGGCATGGGCATCGACCAATGTGTAGCCGGCGGTCGGCGTCTCCTTCTGGGCCAGCTTGTCCTGCCGGTTGTTGCGGGTCGCGCCAAGCGCGGCGCGCCAACCGTCGTGCTTCCAGCGCAGCTGGGCGCCGAGCCGTGACGGCGGGATGCGAGGTAGGTTGCCGCCGGTCTGCAACGTTGCCCGCACGGTGTCGCCAAACACGCGCAGATCCCAATCGCCTTGGTCGGTGGCTGCAAAATGGAAGGTCGCTTCGCCCTCCAGGCCACGGAAGCTTGCATCGGCTTGTGACCACTGCCGGATCGGCAGGAAATCATCGGCTTCTTCGCGATAAAAGCTGTCACCGGTGTCGACAAGGTAAATAAAGTCGCTGAACCGGTTGTAGTACGCGGACACCTTGGCATCGACGCGCGATGACTGGTATTGCAGGCCCAGCTCCAACTGGTTGGCCGCCTCCTTGCCCAGGTGCGCATCGCCGATTTCATAGGCAAGCGTGGCGATGTGCGGGCCATCGGCAAACAACTCCTCCTCCACGGGCGCGCGCTCGGCGTGGTCGAGGTTGGCGGTGAGGCGTACGCGCTCGGTGAGCTTCCAGCCCCCCGCCAGCGAAACACTCACCGGAGTGAAGCTGCGGCTCGCGGCTCCCACCGGGCTTGATTTCAGCTTGTCCACACGGCCGCCGAGATCGAGCTGGAACCCATTCCAGCTGCGCCTGGCCACGCCAAACAGGCCGTAAGCGCGCGTGCTGGTTTGCGGCACGAACGCTTCTTCTCCAATCGCGGCAAAGGTACTCGCGACCGCTTGCGCTCCGACAGCGCCTTGCCAGCGATCGGTGTCGCCGAAGCTCGCTTCGACGCGGCCCTCATTGGCGTTCTTGTTGAAAATCGTGCCTACCTCATTGCCCTCCAACTCGGTGTGCTGGTAGCCGGTGTGTGCAGCGGCAAAGCGAAGTCCGTTGCCTTCGCCCCACATATTGCGCAACGCACCCTTCATCTCGTAGCGTTCCTGGCGCATGTCCAGATGCACGCCGCGTTCGCCGGCGGCGAGGTCGCCGGGCTCGCCCGGGTTGCCGTACTGGTTGTTGAAACGCGAGGCCGCCAGGCCAACAAACCCCCAGTCACCCAGCAAGGAACCGCCGACTGCACCGGACCGTGTATCGATGAAGGTATTGTGTTGGTGACCGTCGGGCGTGTCGTAGTCCAGCGCATTGCGGTACACGGCATCAGCATGCAGCGCAAAGGTGTCGGTCCCGCCGTCGACGCGCGCCATCGTGGTGTTGCCGTTCTGGTGGCCGGCGTAGAAACGTGTTTCCGCGCGACCGCTGAACCCGTTGCTGATCGCATATTCGGGGATGCGGCCGTCGACCACGTTGACTGCGCCACCGATCGCACCGCTACCGAAAAGCAGGGTGGAGGGCCCCTTCAGCACTTCGATCTGATCGGCCAGGAAGGGCTCGACGGCGGGTGAGTGGTCCTGGCTGACGGTCGAGACGTCCTGAGTGGAGAGGCCGCCAGCCAGCACCGCCACGCGCGGACCATCCAGGCCGCGAATGATTGGCCGGCCGACGCCGGGGCCAAAGTTAGAACTCTGCACGCCGGGCATGCTGGCGACGGTCTCGCCAAGACTGGCCGCACGGTTTTCGTCGAGGCGCTCGCCGGCAAGCACCTCGGTTGGCTTACTGAGGGTTTCAGCGGTGTCCTTGAACAGGCTACCGGTCACGACGACGCCGGTAATGTCCTTGACGTGTTCGTTTGAGGAATGGCGTGGCTCGCTGGCGGGTGGAGGCGTCGCGTCTGTAGAAGATTTACGGTCTTGAGCGGCGGCCTGGGCAAAAGGTGCGAGGGCAAGCGCCAGTGCGACGGCGATGGTCGAGCGTTTGAGATGAGCGTGGTTGAAGCGCATTGATGCGGCCCTGGAAGTTTTACAGTCATGTTGCATATGTTATAACATTCCACCCCATGATCCTTACCCGTGCCTGAAGTCACCGTTGGAATGAATCCTCGACTGCATTCCCTGCTTGATCGCCTCGGAGCTACCGGCTCGACCCTGTGCGCGATCCATTGCGCGCTGCTGCCGGTGTTGATCGCGGTATTGCCATCGCTTGGCATCGCGACCTGGCTGGGCGATGACTTCGAATTCGGTTTCGTGATGTTTGCGAGCCTGCTGGGGCTGTTCACCCTGATCCAGGGCTATCGCCGCCATCGCGCGGTGCGCGCGCTGGGCATGCTGGTGCCGGGGTTGGCCGCGCTGTGGTTCGGCATCGGTTATGAGCCGCTGCACCATGCGCTGGTGCCGCATGCGGTGATCATGACCTTCGGCGGCACCCTGGTGGGTCTGGCCCATCTGGCCAACCTTCGCCTGAACCACGGCCACGTGCACGACGCCCACTGCGTGCACTGAGGCTGCCAGCTGCCGCGTGCTAAACTTCGCGCCCTCGCGTGCGCTCCGTGCCGCGCGCTGACGCAACCAACAACACTCGCCGGCGCAGCCTGCGCCGCATCAAATCGAACCAGGAGCATCACATGGGCAAGGGCGACCGCAAGACGGCCAAAGGCAAGCGCACCAATTCCAGCTACGGCAATGCGCGTTCGCACGTGGCCAGCAAGGCCACAGGTACCGCTACGGCGCCGGTGGTGAAGAAATCCGCTTCAAAGGCCGTGGCCAAGAAAGCGGTTGCCAAGAAGACCGTCTCCAAGGCCTGAGGCCCGAAGGCCTGAGGCACGCGATACCTCAATCCACGTCCCCTCAAGCAAGGCCCCGCTTCGGCGGGGCTTTTGCGTTATGGGGCAATCACGGTGTAATTGAACGACCTGCTGAACGCACGTCCGTCGCCAGTTGCCCGCCCAGCCAGTAGCAGAGCTCGGCCGGTTGGCTGACCTGCCAACGCACGAAATCCGCGCGCATCCCGACCCGCAGCATGCCGCGATCCTGCAAACCAAGCGCGCGCGCCGCATTAACGGTCGCGCCACGAAGGGCTTCTTCCGGCGTCAGCTTGAAATGGGTGCAGGCCAGTTGCATGGCCTGCCGCAACGACAGCAATGGCGAGGTGCCGGGGTTGCAATCGGTGGCGACCGCCATCGCCACGCCATGCGCGCGCAGCAGGTCCAGCGGGGGCAGTCTGGTTTCGCGCAAGACATGGAATGCACCTGGCAGCAGGACCGCCACGCTGCCTGCATCGCGCATCGCGATGACACCGGCCTCGCTGCTGTGTTCGATGTGATCCGCCGACAGCCCGCCGAATTCTGCCACCAGCGCCGCGCCCGACAGGTCGCTGAGCTGGTCGGCGTGCAGCTTGACCGGCAATCCGAGCGCCCGCGCTGCTTCGAACACGCCCCGCGTCTGCGCTGGCGAGAAACCAATTCCCTCGCAGAACGCATCCACTGCATCGACCAGGCCTTCCGAGTGCAGGCGCGGCAGCCACTCGATGACCGCGTCGATATAGCCGTCGCCATTGCCGGCAAACTCCGGCGGCAAGGCATGCGCGCCCAGGAACGTCGTGCGCACGTCGATGCTGAGCGTTTCGCCGATCTGCCGGGCGACACGCAGCATCTTGCGTTCGTTGTCGAAGTCCAGGCCATAACCGGACTTGATTTCCAGCGTAGTCACGCCATCGCGCAACAAGGCGCGCGCGCGCGGCAACGACTGCGCCAGCAGTTCGTCTTCGCTCGCTGCGCGCACCGCGTGCACCGTCGACAGGATGCCGCCGCCGCTGCGGGCGATCTGCTCGTAACTTGCGCCCTGCAGGCGCAGCTCGTATTCACCTGCGCGATCGCCCGCAAACACTACGTGGGTATGGCAATCGACCAAGCCCGGCGTGACCAGGCCATGGGCGTTACTGACTTCATCAGCGAGTGCCTCGGGATCACGCGGCAAGTCATCGC
>JBBSTP010000150.1:0-5678 GCA_038235795.1 Lysobacterales bacterium
GAAGTTCATCGAACGGATCTTGATCCGCGAGGCCAGCAGGTCGTTGGTCGCCGCGCGCCCCCAGGTGCCGCCTTCCTGGGTGTGGGTCAGCACTTCAAGGTTGTCGGTGAGCGCCCCCATCCACGGCGTCATCTTTTCTTCTTCGGTGCCGGGCAGAAAGCCGATGTCCTCGCCAACGCTGACGGTGGCGCGGGTCATGATGATTTCACGGTAGCGCTGGGCGTCCATCGTTTGCGCCAACCCCGCGGCCAACGCCAGCAAGGTCTTGCCGGTGCCGGCAGTGCCGAGCAGGGTGACGAAGTCGATCTCCGGGTCCATCAGTGCGTTGAGCGCGAAGTTCTGCTCGCGGTTGCGCGCGCTGATGCCCCACACCGCGTGCTGGCTGTGGCGGTAGTCGTCGACGATCTGCAGCACCACTTTGTCATCGCTGAGCCTGGCGACCTTCATTTCCGCTTGCTCGTCACCGGGCAGGTACAGGAACTGGTTCGGATACCAGGTCTCTTCGGATTCGTCGTCGTCGCTGCGGGCGATTTCGTAGAAGGTGCGACCCTTCTCGGTCCACGAGCGCAGGTCCTTGCCATGGCGCGCCCAGAAATCCTCGGGCAACGCGGTGGCGCCGGTATAGAGCAGGCTGAAATCGTCCAGCGCGCGGTCGTTTTCGTAGTCCTCGTTTGGAATCCCGGCAATCGAGGCCTTGATCCGCAGGTTGATGTCCTTTGACACGAACACCACCGGCGCGCCCGGGTCGGATTCCTTCAGCGCCAGGATCGCGCCCAGGATCTGGTTGTCCGGGATGACGGTGCCAAAGCGGCGGCCGGCATCGAAATCACCGGTCTGGAAGCGCAGTGTGCCGATGCTGTCCGCGCCGCGCAGTTTCAGGCCGTTTGGCCGTTGCAGCAAGATTCCATCGCTGATATCGGTGCTGCCGTGGGCCTCGATCAGCTCGTTCAGGAAACGGCTGACCTGGCGCGCATTGCGGCTTGCTTCGGAGGTGCCCTTCTTGCCGTTGTCCAGTTCCTCCATGACCTGCATCGGCAGGTACACATCGTGCTCCTCGAACTTGTACAGCGCGGTCGGGTCATGCATCAGCACATTGGTGTCGAGGACGTAGATGCGCTTGCTTCGCGTCATGCTGTGGCTTCCGTCAGGTCGGGCAGGGCAGGGCCGCCGTCGCGCGCGGGGCGGGACGGCGGTGATTCATTGATCCAGGGACGCTCACTGCGACTTGGCAGCCTTCAAGGCATCCAGCACGGCCTGTGCATGGCCGGGCACCTTTACCGGCTGCCACACCTCGCGAACGACGCCGGTCGGGTCGATCAAAAAAGTGCTGCGCTCGATTCCGATGTACTCGCGGCCGTAGAGTTTCTTCGGCTTGATCACGTCGAAGGCCTTGCACAGGGCCTCGTCAGGATCACTGGCCAGTTCGAAGCGGAGGCCTTGTTTGGCGGTGAAGTTCCGATGGCTGCGCGTTGAATCGCGCGATACGCCGAGGATCTCCGCATCGGCGCGGCGGAAGTTGCCCAGCAGCTCGTTGAAAGCGAGGCCCTCGTTGGTGCAACCCGGCGTCGAATCCTTCGGATAGAAGTACAGCACCAGCCACTTGCCGCGAAAATCATCCAGGGTAGCGGGAGTACCGCTGGTCAGCGCAAGCGGCAGGTCAGGGATGCCTTCGCCGATGTCCATCAGTCGAGGTCCATCAGTCGATCCATAGGACGAGTCCCAATCGGCGACATCCACTGGCAGCGCCCGGCCATCAATACTTCATCGGGTCCATGATGGCGTCCAGGTTCAAGTGGTCGCAAAATTCAAGGAAATCGTCGCGCAAGGCGGCGATGTGCATTTCGGAGGGAACACCAATGGTCAACTGCGCGGAGAACATGTCGGCGCCGGTCTGCATCGCCCGGTAGCGCGAGCAATGCAGGCTTTCGATGGTGATGCCCTGGCCATCGAAGAAATCCGCAAGCTGGAACAGGATGCCGGGCTTGTCCGAAGCGATCACCTCGACCACGTAGGGCAGCAGGTTGGACTGCACCTGTTTGGGACCGGTGCGATACCAGACCAGCTTCAGGCCCTCTTCGCGTTCGAGCTTGGCGAGCATGGTCTCGAGCTTGGCCACCGCATCCCACGAGCCGGTGGCAAGCGCGGACACGGAGACGTCGCGACCCACCGTGGCCAGCCGTGTATCGACCAGGTTGCAGCCCGAGTCGGCGATGCGGCGGGTCACGGCGAGCAGCGGCGACTGCGGGTGCGTGGTGTACGCGTTGATCAGCAGGTGGTTTTCGTTCGGCGCTGGCCGGGTGGTGGTGTCGGTCAAGTGCGGCGTCCGCGCGAAGGGAGATGGGTGGGCGGCGTCAAGCTGTGACAAGTATTCGCCGCACGCCTGCAGCATACTTGCCGGCGCTTTTGCGCCGCAAGTAAGATCGACCCCGGATTGCACCCGATCGGCCCTGGCCGAACCCCTAACCGCGCTGGTACGCCGTGCCACGCGCCCAGCCGCGAGTGCCACGCTTTGCAGATTTCCGGCAGCATCACCGCGCTGGCGACCCCGTTCACGGTTGCCGGCGAGATCGACGTCCCCGCATGGCAGCGCCTGATCGAGGCACAGCTTGTAGCGGGCACCGATGCACTGGTGGTTGCCGGGTCCACCGGCGAGGCGGCGGCCCTGTTCGACGGCGAATACGACACCCTGCTGCGCACTGCGGTGGAGTGGGTGGCCGGGCGTATCCCGGTGCTCGCCGGCACCGGCCAGTCCAGTACCGCCAAGACCATTGAAGCCAACCGCCGCGCCGCCGCGCTGGGCGCCGATGCCGCGCTGGTGGTGACCCCTCCTTACGTGCGTCCCACCCAGACCGGCTTGCTGGCCCACTACCGCGCCGTCGCCGATGAGGGCAGCCTGCCGGTGGTGCTGTACAACGTGCCCGGCCGTACCGGCTGCGACATGGCGCCGGAGACCGCGGCCGAACTGGCGCTGCACCCGCAGGTCATCGGGATCAAGGAGGCGGTTGCCGACGCCGCACGTATGGAAAGCTTGCTGCCATTGCGCCGGCAGGGCTTCGCGGTGCTCAGTGGCGACGACCCGACCGCCGCGCGGTCGATACTGGCCGGCGCGGATGGCATCGTGTCGGTGGCATCCAACGTGATCCCAGGCGCGTTCAGGCGCCTGTGCGAGCTAGCGCGGGCGGGGAACGTAGCAGACGCAGAGGCGTTCTCCGCGCAGCTGGATATGCTGTTCCACTTTCTTGGCATCGAGCCCAATCCGATCCCGGTCAAGGCGTTGCTGGCGCTGGGCGGAATCGGCCATGGGCTGCGCCTGCCGCTGCAACCGCTATCATCCGTGCATGCCGCCGAGGCGCAACGCCTGCACGCGGACATCATCCAGCTAGAACAACGCTGCCGAACCAAGGCGGCCTGACAGGAGATCCTGATGCGTCTTTCCCCCCGTGCCACCCGCTTTGCCGCCGTGCTTGTCGCTGCCGTCCTGCTGGTCGGCATATCCGGTTGCCGGATGTTCGGCAAGAAGAGCGAGCTGTACACCACGAGCTCCGAGAGTCGTCCGCTGGAGGTCCCACCGGACCTGGACCGTCCGTCAGCGGAACGGGCGATGGGATTGCCCGAAAGCGGCGGCGTGACTGCTTCTGGCATGAACAATGCGGGTGGCAGTGCTACCGCGCCGGTCGGCTTCAACGCAACCGGTGACCGCGATGCCGTGTTCGCACGCGTGGGCGAGGTGCTCGCAGCGACCCAGGGCGTGACCGTCGCCAGCAAGGCGCAGATCCTGGGCACCTACGATGTCAATTACATGGATGCGAAGTTCCTGGTGCGGGTCACCAAGGTCGGCAATGGCGCGTACGTGTCTGCAGTCGATCCGCGCGGCCTGCCGCCCACCGGCGCCGCACCGGCCAAGCTGATTGGCGCGCTGAAGGCCGCGATCGCACCCTGATTGCAGCGTCTTCCCCACACACAGGAAAAAGGCACCGCGAGGTGCCTTTTTTTCCAGGTTCGCGCTCAGCGTTCGAGCAGTGGCAACTTGTTCGGCTTGCCGTCCCATTCCGCGGCATCCGGCGGTGGATCCTTGCGGGTGGTCAGCACCGGCCATTCCTTCGAAAGCTCCGCGTTGATCTTTGCGAAGCCCTCCTGGCCGGCGGGCACGTCCTCTTCCGGGAAAATCGCATTGACCGGGCATTCCGGCTCGCACAGGGTGCAGTCAATGCACTCGACCGGGTCGATCACCAGGAAGTTCGGCCCTTCGTGGAAGCAGTCCACCGGGCACACCTCGACGCAGTCGGTGTGCTTGCACTTGATGCAGTTTTCGGTGACGACGAATGGCATGTTGATGAGTCCGTAACGCAATGTGGGTAGTTTAACGCCGCGCAACGCGATAGATGCGGCACATCCTGTACAGACTGTACAGATGCTTCGTTTCACTCAGTGCAATCTGTGGCTGGTTGATGCACTCCGGGCGAGTGGCGGCTTCAGCTGCCCTGCGTGGTTCACCCGCAACGCAGTCTTCCGCCTCAGGCCCACGCGCGCACCCATTCGGGGAAATCCGCGGACTTCATTGGCCTGGCGATGAAGAACCCTTGCGCAAGGTCGCAACCGCACTCGCGCAACAGGCTCCAGTCCTCCGCTGATTCCACCCCCTCCGCCACCGACGTGATGCCGAGTTTCCGCGCCATTTCCAGGCTCGATTCGAGGATCAGGTGGCTGGACTCCTGGTGCGCTGCATGGATGACGAACGACTGGTCGATCTTCAACTCGGTGAAGGGGACCCGGGTCAGCTGCTGCATTGATGAGTAGCCGGTACCGTAGTCGTCCAGCGACAGGCCGAAGCCCTTCATGCGCAGGCGGATCAGGTTCTCCAGGACGTGCCCGACATTGCTCATCGCCGCTGACTCGGTGATCTCAAGGATCATCCGCCGGGGTTCCAGGCCCTGGCTGGTGACCTGCCATGTGATCGCATTTGCCATCGCGGGATCCTCGAGAAGCTTCACCGACAGATTGACTGACACATTCAGGTCAAGGCCTGCATCTCGCCAGCTGCTGCAGTCCCGCGCGCTCTGAGCCAGCATGATCCAGGTCAGCTCGCTGATCTGGCCGGCGTCTTCAAGCAGCGTAATGAACGCATAGGGGAGGATGACCCCGCCCGAAGGATGACGCCACCTGGCCAAGGCTTCCACGCCCGTCACCCGCCTGCTCTTCAATTCGATCTTCGGCTGGTAGTAAGCCTCGAATTGATCGGCGTGCAATCCCTCCATGACCTGTTCCAGATTGAAGTTTGTCGCGCCTTGCTTCACTTTCTCCGGATGCGGCTTGGACTGCCAATGCATCGCAATCAACTCGGCGAAATGCTCGGTGGTCGGAGGCTTCTCCACGGTCCCCAGCAAACGCATGCCGTACGCGCCGATCATCGTCTCCATCGGCAGGAGGAGTGACTTGTGCAGACCACTGGTGATGATCAGCGAGGCGCGAACCTTGGCCTCGCCAAGCCGGCGGATGAAGGCCATACCGTCCATGCCGGGCATGTCGATGTCGGTCACGATCACATCGAAGGGTTGATCAAGCTCGCGGGTCATCTCCAGCGCCGAGAATCCGTCCTCGGCTTCATAGACGGAACGCGCGCCCATGCTCTCGAGCATGTCCACCATCATGCTGCGCTGGAACTCGTGGTCTTCCACGAC
>JBBSTP010000151.1:0-5605 GCA_038235795.1 Lysobacterales bacterium
ACCCACCACCAGCACCAGGTCGCAATGGGTGGTCAGTTCACGCACCGCGTCCTGGCGGTTCTGGGTCGCGTAGCAGATGTCGTCGTTCTTTGGACCCTGCATCGCCGGGTATTTCGCCTTGAGCGCAACGATGATGTCGCGAGTGTCATCCACCGACAGCGTGGTCTGGGTCGTATAGGCGACGTTGTCGGGCTGTCCGATGACGAGTGTCGCCACGCCCCCGATGTCCTCAACCAGATAAATTTGGCCGTTGCCGTGTTCACCCGGCTCTTTGAAAGTTCGCCACTGCCCCATCGTGCCTTCGACCTCGGGATGCCCGGCGTGGCCGATCAGGACCATGTCGCGGCCGTTGCGGCACTGGCGCGCAACTTCCAGGTGAACCTTGGTCACCAGCGGGCAGGTCGCATCGAACACCTTCAGCCCGCGCCGGTCCGCCTCGCTTCGCACCGCCTGCGACACGCCATGCGCGCTGAAGATGACGGTGGCGCCATCCGGCACTTCGTCGAGTTCTTCCACGAACACCGCGCCCCGCGCCTTCAGGTCATCGACCACGAAGCGGTTGTGCACGACCTCGTGGCGCACGTAGATCGGCGCGCCGAGCGTTTCGAGCGCGCGCTTGACGATTTCGATCGCACGGTCGACGCCGGCGCAGAAACCGCGGGGATTGGCGAGCAGGACATCCATTCGTTGATTATCCGCCATTGCCCTTGGACTTGCCCTTCGAGCTGCCCTTCGATTTGCCCGACAGCAGGCCGAACAGGGCAATCCCGATCGCGCCGCCCATGACCGCCGAGTCAGCGATGTTGAACGCCGGCCAGTAATGCTCACCGACATACCACTGCACGAAGTCGATCACATGGCCATGCACGAAGCGGTCGATCACGTTGCCAATCGCGCCACCCACCACCAGCGCCAACGGCAATGCCGAGCGCCAGTCGCGGCGTGGGGTGCGCGTCAGCATCCACACCATCAGCCCGCTGATCGCGAAGGCCAGGGTGATGAAGAACCATTTCTGCCAGCCGCCGGCATCGGCCAGGAAGCTGAAGGCCGCGCCGGTGTTGTAGGTCCGGTACCAGTTCCAGAAACCGTCGATCACCGGCACCGCGACGTGCTCTGGAAGGGTCTTCAGCACCCAGGCCTTGCTCCACTGGTCCAGCGCCAGCACCAATGCCGACAGGCCCAGCCAGGACAGCGCGTTGGGCTTGACCACCGGCGCCATCAGAACCACCTCCGGTCTTCGCCCGGCCCATCGATATTGCCGATGCAGCGCCCGCACAACAGCGGATGTGCGTCATGCGCGCCGACATCCTCGCGGTGGTGCCAACAGCGGGCGCACTTGGCCTTGCTGGTCGCCTTCGCGGAAACAACAATGGCATTCGTGTCGGCGTCCGGCACCACGCGCACGTCGCCACTGATCAGCAGGAAGCGCAACTCATCAACGAACGGCGCCAGCCAGTTCTGGTCGGAGACGCCGCAACGCAATTCGATCTCCGCTTCGAGCGCCGCGCCGATGTCTCCGGCCGCACGCATTGGCTCCAGCACCTTGGACATCTGCTCGCGCAGCGCCAGCAGGTTGTCGAAGTCCTTGGCCGACAGCGCCGCGTCCTTCGGTAGCGGCGCCAGGCCGTCATACCAGGTCGCGAACAGCACGTTGTCGACGCGTTCGCCGGGGAGGTAGGACCACATCTCGTCGGCGGTGAAGCTCAGCACCGGCGCGATCCAGCGCACAAAGGCCTCGGCGATCCGGTACATCGCCGACTGCGCGCTGCGGCGGCCGCGCGAGTCGGCCGGCATCGTGTACACGCGATCCTTGGTGACGTCCAGGTACAGGGAACCGAGGTCGACGCTGCAGAAATTCATCAGCGCTTGAACCACCGCAGCGAAATCGTATTCGGCGTACGCGGTCGCGATTTCTTCCTGCACCTGCCAGGCGCGATGCACGATCCAGCGGTCCAGCGCGACCATGTCATCGAGCGGACGCAGGTCACGCGTCGGATCGAAATCGTGCAGGTTGCCGAGCAGGAAGCGCGCGGTGTTGCGGATGCGGCGATAGGCATCGGCATTGCGCTTGAGGATTTCCTGCGACAGCGACATCTCGTTGCTGTAGTCGGCGGAAGCAATCCACAGGCGCAGGATGTCCGCGCCCAGCGTCTTCATGATGTCCTGCGGTTCGATGCCATTTCCCATCGACTTGGACATCTTGCGGCCATGCTCGTCCACGGTGAAGCCATGCGTCAGGCATTGCCGGTATGGCGCCGCCTTGTCGATCGCAACGCCGGTCAGCAGCGATGACTGGAACCAGCCGCGATGCTGGTCGGAGCCCTCAAGATAGAGATCTGCCGGCTTGCCAAGACCGCGTTCCACCAGCACGGTTTCATGGGTGACACCGGAATCGAACCAGACATCAAGGATATCGGTGGTCTTGTCGTAGTTGACCGCGTCATCACCAAGCAGGTCGGAGGCATCCAGCGAATACCAGACGTCCACGCCTTCGCGCTCGACCAGATCAGCCACTTCGCGCATCAGCTCAACGCTACGCGGATGCGGTTCACCGGTTTCGCGATGCACGAACAAGGTGATCGGTACGCCCCAGGTGCGTTGGCGACTGATGCACCAATCGGGCCTGCCTTCGATCATGCCGGCGATGCGGGCCTTGCCCCAAGATGGATACCAGGTGACGGTTTCGATTGCTGCCAAGGCATCGCGGCGCAGGTGCGCCTGTTCCATCGAGATGAACCACTGCGGGGTAGCGCGGAATGCGACCGGCGTCTTGTGCCGCCAGCAATGCGGGTAGCTGTGGTTGAGTCTGGAGAACGCGAGCAGGTGGCCGTTGTCGCGCAACACATCCACCAGCACATCGTTCGCCTTCCACACATGCAGGGCGGCGATCTCCGTGCCGCCTGCGGGTGGTGTCGATGGCAGGTACACGCCGCGTCCATCGACCGGATTGAGTTGCGCCGCACTGTATTGTTCAACCAACCCGTACTTCTGGCTGACCGCGAAGTCTTCCTGGCCATGGCCGGGCGCGGTATGCACGGCGCCGGTGCCGTCCTCGTCGCTGACGTGGTCGCCCAGCAGGATCGGGATGTCGCGTTCGGCATAGAACGGATGCGCGAACAGCATGCCTTCGAGTTTCTCGCCGGCGGCGTGGCCGTGCATGACGACTTCATCGATGCCGTAACGCTGCAGGGCTTTCGCAGCCAATGCCTCGGCCAGCACCAGCCAGCGACGGCGCCCATCCTGCGGTGGCCCTTCGACCAGCACGTATTCGAGTTCAGCGCCCAGGCTGATCGCCAGCGAGGCCGGCAACGTCCATGGCGTGGTGGTCCAGATCGGCATCGCAACTAAGACGTCTTCCGGCAATTCACTGCCGAATGCGCGCGTGACGGCCTGGGGGTTGCGGGCGTTGTAGGCGACATCGATCGCGGGTGAGAGTTTGTCCTGGTATTCGATCTCCGCTTCGGCCAGCGCCGAGCCACAATCAAAGCACCAGTAGACCGGCTTCACGCCGCGCAGCAGGTGCCCGTTGCCGACGATCCTGGCCAGCGCGCGGATCTCGTCGGCCTCGAACTTGAAGTCGAGCGTGCGATACGGATGTTCCCAATCGCCGAGCACCCCCAGGCGTTTGAAGTCGCGCCGCTGCACATCGATCTGGGCGTTGGCATAGTCGCGACACTGCTGGCGGAATTCGACGGCATCGAGCTTGACGCCGACCTTGCCGAATTTCTTCTCGATCGCGATCTCGATCGGCAGCCCGTGGCAATCCCAACCCGGGATGTAGGGCGCATCGAAACCGGCGATCGTCTTCGACTTGACGATGATGTCCTTGAGGATCTTGTTGACCGCGTGGCCGAGGTGGATCGCGCCATTCGCGTACGGCGGGCCGTCGTGCAGCACGAATTGCGGGC
Source organism: Lysobacterales bacterium (assembly GCA_038235795.1). Classification (GTDB taxonomy): domain Bacteria; phylum Pseudomonadota; class Gammaproteobacteria; order Xanthomonadales; family Xanthomonadaceae; genus Thermomonas. Next base: position 3,909 of record JBBSTP010000151.1, read on the forward strand.
GGCCCTTCGCCACCGCGCGGATCTTTGCATACAGGCCATCGGCCTCCCAGCGCGCCAGCGTGTCCGGCTCGCGCTTGGGCAAGTCGCCGCGCATTGGGAAGGACGTCTCCGGCAACAGGATCGTGGCCTTGTAGGGATTCTCTTTCTTATCGGTCACGTTCTTGTCGGTCACGCGATGGCTCGCTGTGCTGTGTGTTGGAGGAGGATGGCACGCGCCTGCGCGTCATCGAGACGCATTTGCGCCACCAGTGCCGGCAGGCTGTCGAATTTTTCTTCATCGCGCAGGCGGGCGACGAATTCCACTTCGATGCGCTCGCCGTACAGGTCGCCATCGAAATCGAACAGGTGCGCTTCCAGCAGCGGCTCGATGCCATCCACCGTGGGCCGGGTGCCGAAGCTTGCCACCGCCGGCCATCGTGCGTCTCCAACGCCGTGCACCCAAGCCGCATAGATACCGCGCAGTGCCGGGGTCTTGCCGCCGAAGCGCAGGTTGGCGGTCGGATAGCCAAGCGTACGACCGAGGTGCTTGCCATGCACCACATGACCGCCGATTGCATAAGGGCGGCCCAGCAGCTGCGTGGCGGTGTCGAAATCACCGGTGGCCAGTGCAGCACGGATGCGCGTGCTGGACACGCGCTCACCACCGCTGAGCACAGGTTCGATCGCGTGCGCGCTAAAGCCGGATTCGGCTCCGAGCGCCTGTAGCAATGCGAGGTCGCCAGTTCGCTCCTTGCCGAAGCGGAAGCCCGGGCCGACCCAGACCTCGCGCACGTTGAGGCGCTGCACCAGCAACTGGCGCACGAAGTCCTCGGCGCTCATCGCCGCCAACCTCGCATTGAAGCGCAGCAAGCGGACCTGATCGCACCCCAGCGCGAACAGGCCTTCGGCCTTCGCTCGCGGCAACATCAGTCGAGGTGGCTTGTCGCCTCTGGAAAAGAATTCGCGCGGCAACGGTTCAAAGCTCACCGCCACTGCAGGAATGCCCAGTGCGCGCGCACGCGACACAGCGCGGCCGACCAATGCGCGATGACCCAGGTGCAGGCCATCGAAGGCACCGATGCAAGCCACGCTGCCTTGCGGGCACAGCGGCCCGGCATGCTCCGAAGCGGAGCTTAGGTCGCGGAACAGGTTCTTCATGATGATCGCCCAGTATAGCTGCGGTGCAACATGGTCACTTCCTGCAGGTTTCCCAATGCGCGCGATCAGTGTTCGCGGAAGTCACGCGGGCGAAAGCCCAGGCCCAGCATCGCCAGGCCATACACCAGGCCACCGCCAGCCACCAGTAAGCCGAGCCACAGGATCCGCGTCCAGGCGCCGGCCTCGGTGAACGTGGGCGCCAGTTGCAAACCCAGCAACAGCGCCGCGACCATGACCAGGTTGGCGATGCCCGCGCGCACCAGGAAGCGCGTCCAGCCGGGTTGCGGATCGTAGACATCCGCCTTGCGCAGCCAGCGCCACAGCAGCACCAGGTTCAGGTAGCTGGACAGCGCGCTGGCCAAGCCCAACGCAAAATGCAGGCCAGGCACGTGCGCCAGCGCCGACATCGTGCCCTGCGCCTTGTCGGCCTCCGGCACCCAAAGCTGGAACAGCAGCGCGAGCAGGAGCAGGTTGAAGAGCATGTTGGCAACGAGCGCCGCCACGCCGGCCCGCACCGGTGTTTTCGTATCCTGACGCGCATAGAACGCCGGCAGCACGGT
>JBBSTP010000152.1:0-5559 GCA_038235795.1 Lysobacterales bacterium
GTATTCAGCCGATTAAGTTACCTAAAGCAACCCGCCGAACATCCCCAGGCGAAGCACTGCGACCGCGATCACCAGGCCATTCAGGACCAGCCCGGTCTTGGCCCGGCCGCGATGACCGGGTCGGCTGAGCGCAATCCCGATTGCGGCGATGATTGCGCCGATGGCGGCGAACGGAATGAGCAGCCAGTTGGTGATGCCAATGACCGGAATCAGGGCGACGACCATCCAGAACATCGCCACGATCCCCCACAACACGCTGATCAATCCCATTGCCCGCGTCCTCGATTGGTAGTGACATGGATATGCCGCCATTGCGCGGCATATCAAGCGGCCGGTTCAGCCATGCACGCCGTCGATTTCCACAGACAGTTCGCGCCGGCACACCGCGCCTTGCAGGATGATGCGCGGGACGTCGTCGGCCAAGCGGGTGTGCAGCAGCTGTTCTACGTACTCCATTGACGCGGCATCGCGCACATACACCTTGAGCCGGGACTGCGCGTTCAAATGCGCAGCCAGAGATGGGCGGTGCGTGCGCGCGGTGGCGATGATGCTCTCGAGGTTGGCCAGGGTTTCATCCAACTGCTCGGTCAACGAATCGCTGTGCTGCGAGGCATGGCCGACGACTGCCGCCGTGCCGGACAGCAGCAGTGGCATCGCGGAATCGTCCGGCGGCAACAACGCACGCGCGAATCCCGGCGCCTGCGGGCCGTATTGGCGAGGATAGCGCCACGCCTGGGTTTGTCGGGGGTTTTCCAGCGGCGTACCGGGTTCACTCGCAGCCAGCCAGTACAACTGGAAGCGTCCGGTCGGCAGCGGATGACCGATCGCAGTGGCTGCGGGCAGCAGCTCCGGCGCGAGGTCGCGGCCAATCCCGCGTGCACGGCCGACGCAGAACCGGCGGTAGCGCTCCTCGTCGCCGCCGCCGGCGGTGATTGCATCCAGGTAATTCCAGATCCGCAACACGTGCGGATGGTTGCCGTGCGCCAGCCATGCCTGCAGGCGCGCGTAGGCCTGCATGCTGGCCGCCTGGATGTCGCCGGCATCGGCAATTTCCAGCGCACCAAACTGCAGCCCACCGGCGCTGCTCCAGGCGATGCCATCGTCGCGACCATGCCATACGTCGGCGTCTACCGACCAGCATTCGTAAGGTGGATCGCCAAGCGCCGGCAGGGCGACATGCAGGTAGCGCGGGTCAGCGTGTGCAGCAGGCGCATCGATGCCGAAGCCGAACACCGCCAGCAGCCGTGGATCGGCCAACAACATGTCCAACGGGGCGTGCCGGTAATCCACGCGCATTGCGGTGGCGGACGGGCGCGGCAGGGTGTCGGTCGGTGCGGGCATGGGGGCGCGAATGATAACGCGCGAAGCGTGCGAGGCCTGCCTCAGTGGGTCTGCGCCAGTGGCGACGCCGGCGCGAATTCACCCGTGCAATCATCGATCACCGGCGGGTTGGCACGGGCCTGCCGGTGCACCTGCCACAAGCCGCCACGGCGCACGCACTGGCGGACGATGTGGCTGGTGATCCGCCACAGGTCGCGCAGCGGGCGGAAATGGCTGGGGCGGAAACTGGGCGCGCCGTGCACCTGGTTGTAGCGCGCCTCGATCGGCACCGATACGCAGCGCGTGCCCAGTTGCTGCGCCGCCGACATCACGATCTGCGCCTCGAACACGAAGTCCTCGCCGGGGATATCGGTCAGCGCGCAGACCGCGGCCGGGTACAGCCGCTGCCCGCTCTGGCTGTCGGCGACCTGGTAGCCAGTGCCAAAGGCGATGCCCCAGTCGCCGAACTCGTTGGCCATGCGCCGATAAAAGGGTTGATTGGCGCGCTTGCGCAGGCGTGCGCCGATCACGATCCAGCCCGGGAACCGATTGGCGGCGGCAAGCAGGCGCGGGATGTCGTCGCCCGCATGCTGGCCATCGCCATCCATGGTCACCACCGCGTCAAGACCCACGCGCAACGCCTCGGCGAAGCCATCACGCAGGCCCGCGCCCTTGCCCATGCGGGTGGCGTGGCGCAGCACCGTCAGCGGCAGGTCGGCGATGGCCTCGACCGTGCCGTCGTCGGAACCATCATCGATGACGATCACGTTCGGGCAGTGGCGCAGCGCCGACTGCACGACCTCGCGGATGCGCAACGCTTCGTTCAGGGCGGGAATCACCACTGCAATGCGATCAGGATTCAAATGTGGTGTCGGGGCGGAATTCTGCATCGGCCGATTATGCCAGTCATGCCAGCTGTGCCTTTGGTCACGGGCCGCCGGCAGTCGGCCGCGTTAGGATTCGGGGTTGGCGCCCGTCGGGCGCAGACCCGACTGACAAGCGAGGACACGATGGGGCACGACAATGCGAGGCACGCGTGGCTGGGAGCAATGCTGGTGACCGGCCTGGGAATAGGCGACGCGCTGGCGCAGCAGGTCACCACCGCCGATTACCAGCGTGCCGCCAGCATGCTGGGTGATCGCACCGCACCACTGGTCGACAACGCCATCAGCAATGTGCGCTGGCTGGACGACGGCAGCGTGACCTGGCAGCGCAGCGGCGCCGGCAAGTCCCGCTTCGAGCGGCTCGATCCGGCCACAGGCAAGACCGAGCCTGCCTTCGATGCACAGGCGCTGGCCCATGCAATCGACCGGGCCAATGCCGAAGACGGCAAGAAGGGCAAGCCGGTCGATCCTGGCAAATTGCCGGTTTCGGACATCAAGCTCGACGTCGCGGGACTGATCATCAGCACCCGCAGCGGGGATTTTCGCTGCGAAGCCGCGAGCTGTAATGCAGTGGCCCACGCCAAGAGCGGCGATGAGCCAGGTGCCGCATCACCCGACGGCGAGCGCGAGGCCTTCATCCGCGACTGGAACCTGTGGCTGCGCGACGTCGCCAGTGGCAAGGAAACCCAGCTGACCTTCGATGCCAAACCCGACTATGGCTACGCCACCAACAACGCCGGCTGGGTGCATAACGACGACGCGATCCTGCTGTGGTCGCCGGATGGCCAGAAGATCGCCACCTTCCAGCAGGACCAGCGCAAGACCAGCACCATGACCCTGGTCGGCACCAATGTCGGCGCGCCCGAGGTCCAGCAGTGGAAATACCCGTTCGTGGGCGACAAGGACATCACCATGATCGAGCGCGTGATCATAGATGTGTCCGGCGCCAAGCCGAAGACGGTTCGCCTGAAGATGCCGCCGGACCAGCATCGTTCCACCTGCGCCGACGATGTCGCCTGCAGCGAAGGCTGGGAAGACGTGCAGTGGGCGAAAGATGGCAGGACCCTGGCCTTCGTCAGCACCGACCGTGGCCACAAATCCGCCACATTGCGCGTCGCCGACGCAAAAACCGGCGCGGTCCGCGACGTGTTCAAAGAGACCGTCGCCACCCAGTACCAGAGCGCGCCCGCGCTGGATTCGGTCAACTGGCGTTACATGCCGGAAAGCAACGAGTTCATCTGGTACAGCGAGAAGTCCGACTGGGGCCACCTGTACCTGCACGATCTCAGCACCGGCAAGCTCAAGCGGCAGATCACCAGCGGCAACTGGAACGTCACCAGGATCGCGCACGTTGATCCGCCCAGCCGCACGCTGTGGTTCAGCGGTGTCGGCCGCGAAGCGGGCGACCCGTACTACGTGCACTACTACAAGGCCGGCCTGGATGGAGGCGACGTCAGCCTGCTCACTCCGGAGGCCGCCAGCCACACCGTCAGCGCGTCGGACGATGGCCGCTATTTCGTCGACAGCTACTCGACCACCACGCAACCGCCCGTGACGCTCCTGCGCGATGCCAGCGGCAAGCAGGTGGCCGAACTGGCGCGCACCAGCATCAGCCGCCTGAAGGCCGCGGGCTGGGTGGCGCCGGTAGACATCACGGTCAAGGCGCGCGACGGCAAGACCGACCTGTACGGGCTGATGTTCAAGCCCTCGCAGTTCGATGCCAAGAAGCAATACCCGATCATCACCTACATCTATCCGGGTCCGCAGGTCGGTTCGGTCGGGCGTCGCGGCTTCGCGCCTTCACGCAACGACCACCAGGCGCTGGCCGAGCTGGGCTTCGTCGTGATCGCCATCGACGGTATGGGTACGCCGCTGCGCAGCAAGTCATTCCAGGACGCGTGGTACGGCAACATGGCTGACAACACCCTGCCGGACCAGGTCGCCGCGTTGAAGCAACTGGCCGCGAAATATCCCTGGATCGATGCCAGCCGTGCCGGCATCTGGGGCCATTCCGGCGGCGGCAATGCAACTGCGACCGCGATGTTCATGTATCCGGACATCTACAAAGTCGGCATCGCCGAGTCTGGCAACCACGACAACCTCAGCTACGAGGACGACTGGGCCGAGCGCTACCACGGCCTGCGGGTGAAGAACGCCGACGGCACCGACAACTACACCGGACAGGACAACGCCGCGCATGCCGACAAGCTCAAGGGCAAGCTGCTGCTGATCCACGGCATGATGGATGACAATGTGCCGCCGCAGAACACGTTGCTGGTGGTCGATGCACTGGTCAAGGCCAACAAGGACTTCGACCTGTTGCTGTTGCCGCACGCCCGCCACGGTTACGGTGTCGATAGCTACTACGTGATGCGCCGGCGCTGGGACTATTTCGTCAGGAACCTGCTGGGAGCGACGCCGCCCGCGCAGTTCGAACTGAAGCCGCAGATGTAACCCACGCCCACGGCGCGGCAGCGAACAGTCGCTGCCGTGTTGAACGCGAAAAGGGGACCGCGAAAAGAGGACGGAGGTAATTAAGGCGCACCTTAATTACCTCCGTCCCCTTTTCGGCTGTTACCCTGCGCGAGCTTTCAATTCCGGACTCCCACGCATGATCGACCACGGCAGCTTGAAGCCGCTCGCGCCGTTGCCGCGCCTGATCTTTGCCTCGCGCTGGCTGCAGCTGCCGCTGTACCTGGGGTTGATCGTGGCGCAGGGCGTGTACGTCTTCCTGTTCCTGAAGGAACTCTGGCACCTGGTGCATGGCGCGATCGCCTTCACCGAGCAGGAAATCATGCTGCTGGTGCTCGGCCTGATCGACGTGGTGATGATCAGCAACCTGCTGATGATGGTGATCGTGGGTGGCTACGAGACCTTCGTCTCGCGCATGCGCCTTGACCGTCACCCGGACCAGCCGGAGTGGCTGAGCCACGTCAATGCCAGCGTACTCAAGGTCAAGCTCGCGATGGCGATCATTGGTATTTCTTCGATCCACCTGCTCAAGACCTTCATCGAGGCAGGCACGCTTGGCGGCATGCCGCTGTGCGGCACGCCGGGCGCCTTCGCCGCGGCGCAGGATGCGCTGGCCGCCGACTACACCGGCAACACCTGCGCCAAGGTGACCATGACCGGAGTGATGTGGCAGACGATCATCCACACCATCTTCATCCTGTCGGCACTGGGCATCGCCTGGACCGACAAGGTGATGACCGGCAGCAGCAGCAAGCGCGAGCAACACGTGCGTTGATCGGGCGACGAGGGCCGGGTATTCGCTACGCGGCTCGAAATGCCGCTGCGCATACACCCGGACCTCGGCACCCTTGCATGCCGGGGCCAAGCGTGGTGCGCGCCGGTA
>JBBSTP010000153.1:0-5552 GCA_038235795.1 Lysobacterales bacterium
GACATCGGCCAAGTGGTCCGACGGCGGGCGCCCGCTGTTGTCGCTGTCTTCGTCCCACGAAGGCGCTTGCGCGATGCGCCACTGCCATTCGGCCTCGTAGATCGCCTTGAAGGCAGCATCTGTCGCACTTTCAGGAACGGTGGGTCGAGCCGCCGTAGCGACGGTCGACGCGGCAGCCGAAGTGGTCGGCAGCAGCATGGCGAACGCAAGCAGCAGGGATTTCAACGTCATGGATCCGGCAGCGAAGTCGCCGGATCGTAGCATCGGCGGCCCCGCTGTCAGGCGCACGGCGTCAGTGCCCGGCGCGGTCGCGCCGCCAGCCGCGATGCTTGATATCCAGGTACAGGCTGTAGCAGGCGGTGAAGCTCGGGAACAGGTTCTGCAGCACCCCGACCGAGTCGTTCTTGCCGAACACGAAATAGCTCAGCGTCATCAGGCTGCCGACAATGCTCATGTACCAGAACGCACGCGGGATGACCGGCTTGCCATGGCGCTTGCTGGCGATGAATTGCACCAGCCAGCGACCGCCGAACATCAGCGCGCCGACCAGACCGATGAGTTTCCACGGACTCATGTGCAGGCCGGTCCACGCCAGCCACGCGATCGGCGAATTCATGACGTCGTGTGCGGCGGGCGTCATCGCGGCGTATCGGTAGCGGAAACTTCTTCCACCGCAGTGCGCCGGCTGCGCAGGATCAGCCACGCCATGCCGCGCAGGTCGCGGACGCCGACCAGCGCGCGGTTGAGGTTGTTGTACTTGGACACGCCGGCCGTGCGATGCCGGTGGTTGACCGGCACGCTCACGGTTTGCCAGCCTGCACGCTGCATCAGCGCCGGCAGGTAGCGGTGCATGTGGTCGAAGTAGGGCAGGTCAAGGAACGCCTCGCGCTCGAACAATTTGGTCCCGCAGCCGGTGTCCGGGGTGTCGTCGCGCAGCATGCGCGAACGGATCGCGTTGGCCCACTTCGATGCCCAGCGCTTGCTGCCGGAATCCTGGCGGTTGACCCGCCAGCCGGCGAACAGTTTGACCTCGGGCGCCGCGGCATCGCGCTGCGCGAGCAGCTTGGGGATGTCGGCCGGATCGTTCTGGCCGTCTCCGTCCAGTGTCGCGATCCATGCGCCACGCGCGGCCTTGACGCCATTGCGTATCGCGGTGCTCTGGCCGGCATTGCTCAGGTGGCGGATGACGCGCAACTCCGGCGTGGTCACCTGCAATGCCTGCAGCCGTTGCAGGGTGGCGTCACGCGAGGTGTCGTCGACGTAGACGATTTCGAAGTCCTGGCCTTTCAACAGTGCGTGTCCACGAAGCGCGGCAACAATCTCGTTTACCAGCGGCGCGACGTTGTCTTCCTCGTTTTGCACCGGGACCACGACCGACAGTTGCGGCGCTGCGCTCATTCAGGACGAAACGTCATGGCTTGGTGCGCAGGCGATCCAGCACGCCGTCGAGGGTGTCCAAGTTGGCGTAGTGGATCACCAGCCGGCCCTTGTTGCCGCGGCCGTTCACCACGTCGACGCGGCTGCCCAGGGTTTCCGACAGCTCACGCTCCAGCGCGACGATGTCCGCCTGTGGTTTCGGCTTGGCCTTGCCCGATGTGCGTGGCGTCGGCGCCTTGCCATTGGCGAGTTGTTGCACGCGATGCTCGACCTCACGCACCGACCAGCCCTGTTCGGCGGCCTGCTTGGCCAGCGAGATCGCCATCGGCGCTGCAAGCGACAGCAGCGCGCGCGCATGACCCATTTCCAGCGCGCCGGTCTGCACCAGCACGCGGATGTCGGCCGGCAGTTCCAGCAGGCGTAGCAGGTTGGACACCGCCGCGCGCGAACGCCCCACCGCTTCGGCGGCGGCGGCATGGGTCAGGTCGAACTCATCGATCAGCCGCTGCAGGGCTTGCGCTTCCTCGAGCGGATTGAGGTCTTCGCGCTGGATGTTCTCGATCAGCGCCATCGCCACCACGGTGCGATCGTCGACATCGCGCACGACCGCCGGTATTTCGCTCAGGCCGGCGCGCTGCGAGGCGCGCCAGCGGCGTTCGCCGGCAATGATCTCGAAAGTGCGGCCGCCGCGGCCGTCGGCGCCCGTCTGCTCGCGCACGACGATCGGCTGGATCACGCCCTGCGAGCGGATCGACGCCGCCAGCTCATCGAGCTTGGCGTCGTCCATCGAGCGCCGCGGCTGGAACTTGCCGGGCACCAGCGCGTCGATCGGCAAGGTGCGCAGCAGGTCGCCCGGCAACGCCTGCAGTGGCTGCACATCCGCCGCGCGCGGACCGAGCAGTGCTTCCAGTCCACGACCGAGGCCACGCTTCTTGGCTGCGCTTTTTGTTGCGCTCTTTGTCGCGATCTTTGTCGCGCTGTGGGGCGCGTCCTTGCCGCCGGTCATGCGGCGTTCTCCCTTGTTTTAGCGAGTTCGCTCAATGCCAGTTCGCGCTCGCGCTGGCGACGCAGCACTTCGCCGGCCAAACCAAGATACGCCACGCCGCCGCGACTGGCCTTGTCGTAGCCCAGGATGCTCTGGCCGTGGCTGGGTGCTTCTGCCAGGCGCACATTGCGGGGAACAATCGTGCGGAATACCAATGTGCCGAAATGGTTGGTGAGTTCGGTCGACACCGCGTTGGCCAGGTTGTTGCGCACGTCGTACATGGTGCGCAGCACGCCCTCGATCTCGAGGTCTGGATTGAGCCGGGCCTTCAATGCATCAATCGTGTTCAGCAATGAACTCAGGCCTTCCAGCGCGTAGTATTCGCACTGCATCGGCACCAGCACCGAGTCGGCTACGGTCAGCGCGTTCAGGGTCAGCAGTGAAAGCGACGGCGGGCAATCGATGAGGATGAAATCGTAGTCGTCGCGGATGGGTTCCAGTGCCTGCTTGAGCCGTTGCTCGCGCGCCGGCAGGTCCATCAACTGGAGCTCGGCAGCCGTCAGGTCGATGTTGCAGGGCAGCAGGTCGAAGCCGTCCTCGCTGCGCACGATTGCCGTGCGCGCGTCGGCTTCGCCGAGCAGGACATTGGTGGTCGACGCTTCCAGTTCGCGCTTGTCGATGCCGCTGCCCATGGTCGCGTTGCCCTGCGGGTCCAGGTCGATCAGCAACACCCGCTTGGGCGTGCGCGCCAGTGCGGCGGCCAGGTTGACCGCGGTCGTGGTCTTGCCGACCCCGCCCTTCTGGTTGGCGATGGCGATGATGCGGGCCATGCGGCGTGTTGTTCCCTTGAAGATCCGGCGTCGACGTGGCACCGGGCCGTCGATTATGCCTCAGCGCGTCCGGTCGCAACCCGGATCCTGCCCACCTCGATCAGGTGGCGCTCGGCGCCCAGCCCCGGCACCTGCAGCGGGTGCGCGGCCAGCAGCTGCCAGCCGGCGGGAAGCCCGGCGATCTCGTCCACTGGCAACACGCCCTTCATCGCCAGCAAGCGGCCCGCAGGCTTCAACAGGTGGCCGCCGAGATCCAGGATCATCGGCAATGTGGCAAGCGCGCGAGCGGTGATTGCATCGAACCGGCCGAGTGCGTCGAACGTCTCGATCCGCGATTCGGCGACTGCCACGTTGCTCAATTCCAGGTGGCGGGCCGCTGCGCGCAGGAAACGCGCCTTCTTGCCGTTGCTTTCGACCAGGGTGACGTGCAGCGCCGGCAGCGCAATCGCCAGCGGAATGCCGGGCAGGCCGGGGCCGGTGCCGAGGTCGGCCAGGGTTTCGATGTCGGCGAGGTGCCGGTGCATCGCCAGCGAATCCAGCACGTGCTTGACCAGCATCTCGCGTGGGTCGCGGATCGCGGTCAGGTTGTAGGTCTGGTTCCAGCGCTGCAGCAACGCAAGGTACGCCAGCAGCGGATCGGCCAGCGCCTCGTGCAGGCCCAGCGTGGACAGGCCCGATTCCAGTTCGGGGCGCAGGGCGGCGACCACATCGTTCATGCGGGCAGTATGTCGTCGCGCCAGGCCAGCACGGCCAGGTAGTCGTGTTCCGGAGTAAGCGCGCGCAGCTGCCATGCGGTGACAGCGCCAAGCGCGGCGTCGCACCCGGTCATGCGGATGTTGTCCCCGTCGACCTCGAACGCCAGCCGCGACAGCCCGAATGCGATGCCATGGCCATGCGCCTTGAGTACCGCTTCCTTGGCGCACCACAGGCGCAGGAAGGCGACGCGTTGGACATCCGCATCAAGCGCCCCGAGCGCATCGATTTCGGCCGCGGTGAAGTACCGCTGAGCAATGCGCAGCGCGTCAACACGCCGGTCCGCGCGTTCGACATCGACCCCGACCACACCGGACGGCGCGTAGGCCAGCAGCAGACGGCCGCCGGCATGCGACCAGCCGATGTCGCCCATGCCTGCGGGAAGGCGCGGGCGGCCCCGATGGTCGCGCTGCATGTGGCCTGCCACGTCGCCGCCCGCAAGTGCGCGCAACCATTCGCGCGCCAGTGGCAGGGTGCTGGCTGGCTGCGCCTGCCAGCGACAAAGCAGCAAGCCGATGCAGAAATCCTGGGGGACATTGCCCATCGGCTCAGGGAAACATGCTTGAATGGAGACGGCAAGCTGCAACCACGCCGTCATCACACTGGCGACAGCAGACTGACCAAGTACCTCCACGCAATGGCGCGATGGGGTTTACACCAACACGAAGGAGCAGACCATGAATTTCGTCATCTGGTTGATTATTGGCGGCATCATCGGCTGGCTCGCCAGTCTCGTCATGAAGACGGACGGCCAGCAAGGCATCATCCTCAACGTAGTCGTCGGTATTATCGGTTCTTTCCTCGGCGGTTGGCTGATCGCTCCGCTGATTGGCGGTGATGGCGTGATGGCTTATGTCTCGGCCTTCATTGGCGCGATTATCCTGCTGGCGATTGTCAACCTGTTCCGTCGCGGTCGCGTTCGTTAAGCGCTCCACGAAACAGTCGACATCAAAAGGCCCGGCATTCCCGGGCCTTTTTTTATGCAGATTTTGTGCAAGGATTTTTTGCGGGGCTTGATAGCACCGCTCAATCGGCGGCCAACTGCACCCATGCAGGCGTATGGTCGCTGGCACGCTCCCAGCTGCGTGGCGTGCAGTCGATGCCGGACTCAATCGCCTTCGCCTTCAAGGCATCGGACACCAGCGTCAGGTCAATGCGCAGGCCCAGGTCGCGGCGGAACGCGGCCTGCCGGTAATCCCACCAGCTGAAAATGCCCGGCTCGTCATGATGCAGGCGGAATGCATCGTGCAGGCCAAGGTCAAGGATGCGCTTGAGTGCGGCGCGTTCGGCGGTCGAGGTCAGGATGTGGTCGTCGTTCCACACCTCGGGATCGTTCACGTCACGGTCGTCGGGGGCGATATTGAAGTCGCCCATGACCACCAGCCGCGGATGCTCACGGATCTCGTCCGCCAGCCAGCCGTGCACTGCCTCCAGCCAGCGCAGCTTGTAGGCATATTTCTCGGTGCCGATATCCTGGCCGTTGACCACGTACAGATTTACGATGCGCACGCCATTGACCGTCGCGGCAATCGCACGCGCCTGGACGTCGTCGAAACCGGGGATGCCGGCCTGCACGTCGCTGATCGGGTGACGGGCCAGGATCGCCA